>JADKAQ010000018.1 GCA_016719105.1 Gemmatimonadota bacterium
GCGACGGCGGCATCTTCCAGTCGACGGATGGCGGTAGCGTGAGCTGGCGGACGCTCAACAACGGGATCTCGGCGACCCAGTTCTATCCTGGATCAGCGGTGCACCTGACCAACCCCTGCCAGGCGGCGGCACCCAGGACAACCGCATTGATGTCCGGCGGCCTGCTCTCTTCTGGTCGGGGCTCGGCTTACGGGGACGGTGGTTACGCCATGATCGACTATACCAATCCCAAATACCGTCCTCGTGTCGTGGCAGGGTGGACAGCCTGGCCGGCTCGCGGGGAACGCGCGATCGCTCACGTACATCCCCCCCGCGCTTCAACTTCCAGGCGCCGTTCATCACCCCACCTGCCATCGATCCCCGTGCCACGCACGCTCTAAGGGGACGCGGGCCATCGAGCGCCCGCAGGACCTGGGGGCCACGTGGCCCCGTGCCCAGCCCCACCTCGTGCAGAACGAGACCACCGCCACCGCCATTTGCTAGCAGCGTCGAACCGCCACCCCCCGCGCCCGCCACTGCGGGGTTTATCTTCTGGACGCCTAACGGCGGCACCAACTGGTTCGGCGGGATCGCAGGAGCGTCCCGTCACCGACATCGTCGGTGCGACCCCAACGACTCGCGGCGCTTCGCCATCACCCACGGTGGCTTCGGCCCTTCCAAGATCCCTCACCACCGCCGACGCCGGGACCAACTTCGCCAACCTCACCGGCAACCTCCCTGACGTCCCGGTCAACGCCTTCGCCTTCACCCCTGTCAGCAATCGCTTCTTTGTGGGATCGACCTCGGCGTCTTCGAGGATCGACGCCGGCGTGACCGCATCGCTCACGCAGGGCTCCCGCCTCGTCCCGGTGACTGACCTCGTCTACCACGCGGCGTCCAACCGCCTGCGGCTGGCACTCTACGGTCGCGGGATCTGGACGCTCCCGCTCATCACGGAGCCGCTGATCCTTCGCGGCGACGTCGTGACCGCAACGGCATCGTGAACGCGGCCGACGCGCTGCTGATCCGAGCGCGGGCTCGCGGCCATCCAGCTCCTCGCCGCCGCTGACGGTGATGCCACACGGCGGACGCCTACCGCAACGGGGCGCTGGACGCCTCCGATGCGCTTCATCGTGCTTCGCTTCGCGGTGGGGCTGGGCGACCAGGGGACGGGGGTGAACAGCGCACCTTGCCAGGGCATCCCGGCACGGCGACGGAGGGCGGCGCCTGTCGGTGCCGCCCTCCGACGTTCCGGTGTACCAGAGCAGGCGTACACCGGAGCACACCGCACCGAGCGTTCGGGCGGCGCGACAGGCGGGCAATTTTCGGTTGCCTGCTTCCCCTCTCTCTCCAGCTATAAGTGACTCCGACATCCGCCCTCTCGCGACCGGGCCCTTTCTTCGCCGCACTCCTGGCGCGTCCCACGGAGGCGCAGGACGCCTCGGCGCCTGCGCGCACCTCCGCCGACCTCTCCCACACCGACGCCTGGTGGCTGAGCGCGGGCGCAGCTTTTCACCCGCGTCTGTCCGAGTGCCACGAGCGCGTCGATCTGTCCAACGCCGACTTCCGGCCTGCTGGGGGCAGACGGATTGCCTGGACCTGTTCAAGAACATCAGCACCACCATGCCCTACAACAACCCGGGGATGTTGGCGAAGACCGAGTACGCCTGATGTGGTGGCCTACATCCTCAAGCTCAACGGCGGTCCCGGCCGGCCTGGCGGAGCCTGTCGCCGACCTCGACGGTCCCGGAGCCAGGCCAAGATGACGCTGTTGAAGCGATCGGCGCCGGGAACTTCTCCACTGCCTGGTGCCACGGCGTGCCTGCGCGCGGGGCCTTCAGTATGTGCGCCCCGCGCTGGGCGGACGCAGCGTTGGGCGCCAGGCCCGCGCCTAACGCGCCCGGCCCCGCCTCAGCACGACTTGCACTTGTTGGAGTTCTTCGACCCGAGCTTCTCGAGGAGCTTCACCGTCTCCGCGAAACCGGATGCGCTGCACCGGGATCAAGGGCCATGTCGTGGCACCGTCTTGCCGCGCCGCGCCACCGCGTGAATGCGTTTCGGCCCCTGGGACAGCAGGTATTCGATGAGCGCGTTGTCGCCGCGTGCCGCCGCGTGGTGCAGCGGGTGAAGCCATTGTGGTCGCGCGCGCTGACGTCCGCCCCACCACCTCGATGAGTGTACTTCACCGCCGGGATCCACGCGTCGGGCGCATGGCGGTGCGAGTTGGCGGCGTAGCCTTTGCCGCACCCCACGCCGGAGGCCGCGTGAATCGGGAAGACCCCGGCCCCCCACGGAATGGGCGGCAGCCCCGACTCGTCCTTGGCGCCGCCCTTCGGCTGGCGGGGCGTCGTCGCCACGCAGGTGGCCGGCGGGCTTCTTCGTTGGTGACCTTGGGATCGCGCCGTTGGCCTGCAGGAGCTTCATCGCCGGGATGTCGAGTTCAGGAAGTCCGCGTCTGAATGGCGTCAGTTCCCTCGCTGTTCACGCCTAACAAGTCGAAGTTGTGGTGACACCAACCACAGGTGCCCGTTGAGGCGGGCGGGCACGCTCCGATCCGCCCTTGATCAGCGCCTCCATCAGGGCGAACTGCCCTGTCTCCTGTTGCAGCTGTGCCGGGTTGCGGTAGAGCGACTTGGGGGCCTACTGCACGTTGATCGTCGCGGCAGAGTGTGGCGTCGTCCCGGCGTCGCTCGCCAGCGTGGGCTTGGCCCTTCCTCAGCAGGACCATCGCCAGGTCGAACCGCCCGGCGATCGTGGCCACTGCGGAGGCGACGTGTGGTCCCCGCGCTCACCTGGTTCACGTCGGCCCCCGCCTCGAGCAGCGCCAGCACCGATGCGCTGTGCCCCTGCCGCACGGCGAACAGCAGCGGAGTGAGCCCGCCAGACTTCCCGACGAGTTCTCCGTACGACAGCGACCGGTTCTCCGCCGCGAGGCGCGCCGAATCGGCCGGCGTGCGCTTGACGGTGTCGGCGGCGGGCCTGGAAGCGGCGTTAGGCGCCGCCGTCGCGGTGCTCGCGGCAGGTGCGGTAGGTGCCGTGGCGGCCCTGGGGGCTGCTGCGGCCGTGGGTGCCGCTGCACCGTTGCGGCTGCCGGCGACGCCGTCACGGTCCCGGCCGGCCGCGGCGGCTGCTCCGCCGCCTTGAGCGCCGCCACCTTGCGCGTGCGCAGCGTCAGCGCCGCACGTGCCGCCTTTTCCTCCGCCGCCATGTCGGTGACCTTGACGTCGCCTGAGGTCGGCGCGCCCGCGAGGAGAGCGCAACGCCTCCACCTGGTTCGCCGCCGCCGCCCACATGAGCGGCGTCTCGCCCGAAGGCGCTCTCCGAATGTCGACCGGTCGCCTTGAGCGACAGCAGCACGCGAATGACCGCCGTGTCGCCGATCTCCGTGGCCAGGTGAACGGCGTGGCACCACCACTGGCAGTCGCGACGTTTACGTCGCCCCCGCCTCCACGAGCGCCGCTACGGTGGCGGGCCTGGCCCGCCCTGGCCGCCAGGTGCAGCGGCGCATAACTCCCGTTGCGCGTCACCGCATCGAGACGCGCGCGCCGGCGCCGATGAGCAATCCGAGTCTGCGACGCATCACCATGCATCGCCGCCCAGTGCAGCGCCGTCATCCCATCGCCCTGCGCCGCATTGACGTCGGCCCTTCCTGGAATGAGCGCCCGCACCGCAACGAGTCCCGCCGCATGGCCGCGTCCGCAACCGGTGCCTCCGCGGACGCCAGCCCCCGCCTCCACGCTACTCCCCCCGTGTTCTCCCGCCCCTCTGTGTTCTCTGTGGTCAACGCCGTGCTCAACGCAGAGAGCCCCCCGGACGCCAATCCCAAAGCGCCGAGTGCCGCCACCACGCCAATGGCGCGACCCCCGCCACCCCCGCGCCTACGCATGCGTCCTCAGATTGAGCGCCCCGTGGAATCGCCAAACCCTTGAGGTCGTCCATGCCGAGCGAGTGCATCATCGTCAGCATCGCATTCGCCATGGGCGTTCCGTCAGGCGCAACAATGTGCTGGTTCCCGGCGAGCTGCCCGTTGGCCTTCCCGAGCACGACCAGCGGGCACCGGCGATGGTTGTGCAGGTTCGAGTCGCCCATAGGCGAACCGTAGATGATCATCGTCTTGTCCAGCATGTTCGATTCCCCTTCCTCGATGCTCTTGAGCTTGTCCAGGAAGTAGGGGAGCATCGCCACGTGGTACTTGTTGATCGCGTGGAAGTCCTTCACCCCGCGCTCCGTCCCGCCGTGGTGCGACGCCGGGTGGAAGGGCTTGTCGGTCCCGCTCTCCGGATACGTCCGCGAGGAGCCGTCGCGCCCCATCTTGAACGAGAAGACGCGCGTGATGTCGGCGGCAAAGGCCAGCGCCTGGATGTCGAACATCAGTTGCACATGCTCGGCGAACGAATCGACCCCCGCCGGCGCCTCGGGGAGTTCGCGCACTTCGCCCGACGTGTTGCGCGCCTCGATGCGCTGGATGCGCCGCTCCACCTCACGAATGTCCTCGAGGTAGCGGTCCAGTCGGTGGTTGTCGTCGGGGCCAAGCATCCGCTGCAGCGAAGACATCTCGCTCGCGACAAAGTCCAGGATCGAGCGGCGCGAGCGGCGGCGCGTGGCACGCTCCTCGCTCGTCCCACCCACGCCAAAGAGCTTCTCGAACGCCACCCGCGGGTCGCGAATGACGGGGGGCGACCAGAGGTTGAGCTTGGCCCCAGCTCGTTGCAGCGGGCGGCTGCGCACCATCCGATCGCCACCAGTCGCGTGCGGTCGGCCGCCGCCTTCAGCCCCTCGGCCCGTCGGGACCATCGCGTCGAGGAACGGGAGCGCCACCGTGGCGCCCATGCTGTGCAAGAACGTCCGGCGCGGAAGGGGCTTGGCCGTAAGGGATCGAAACACGTCAGCGTCCCCGCTCGTGAGAGAGGTCAGTCGTTGGTCTTGACGGCGGCGTTGGCCACCGACACGCGCTTGGCACGGAACGCTTCGCTCGCGACCACGCCGCGACACGAAGTCCGCAAAGCGATAGCCTTGGCCGCCGCCGTTGGTGATGTGACGAATCGCCGGCATGTCGTGGTATTCCATCCGACGCCCGGTTGCGTAGGCCATCAGGTTGAGCGTGAAGGCGCACCAGCGGCGGCAGGGCGCCATGAGCGCACGTTGCAGCTGACTGGGGGTCGACACCGGCGTCCCGTCGTAGAAGTCACCCCGAGTATCAAGGGGCATCCCGTTTTCACGAATGCGCCAGCGCCCCGTGACGTCGAAGTTGTCCAGCGCCAGCCCGATCGGGTCCATGAACAGGTGGCACGAACGGCAGGCGGCGTTCGCGCGGTGCATCTCCATCCGCTCGCGCGTCGTGAGCATGCGCCCTTCCTTCGCGTCCTTGGTCTCTTCGAGGTCGGGGACCCCGGGGGGGGGCGGCGGCGGCGGCGAGCCTAACAAGACCTCCATCACCCACTTGCCGCGCAGCACCGGCGAGGTGCGGTTGGCCACCGACGTGAGCGTCAGCACGCTCGCGTGCCCCAGGATCCCGGCGCGCTTGTCGTCGGTGTACTGCACGCGGCGAAACTCGGGGCCGGTCACGCCGGCGATGCCGTAGTGCCTGGCCAGCGACTCGTTGAGGTACGTGTAGTTGGCCGTGTAGAGATCGAGGACGCTCTTGTTCTCGCGCACGATCTGCGCAAAGAACGTCTCCGTCTCGCGCCGCATGTCGTCCGCCAACTGTTGGTGGTAGTCGGGGAACTGCAGCGCGTCGGGATGCACCTTCTCCAGGTCCTGCAGCCGCAACCACTGCGCGGCAAAGCGCGTGGCCAGCGCTTCGGAGCGCGGGTCGGCCAGCATGCGACGCGCCTGCGCCTGCACCCCCGCAGTCGTCGACAGCGCCCCGCGCCTGGCGGCGGCGATCAGCGACGCATCAGGGGGCGTCCCCCACAGGAAGAACGAGAGGCGCGACGCCACGTCGAGATCGGAGAGGACGAAGCGATCGCCCGACTTGGCCGTCGCCGGCTTCTCTTCCACGCGGAAGATGAAGTGCGGCGACGAGAGCAGCGCCTCGAGCGCGAAGCGCACCCCGCCCTCGAAGCCAGACTCCTTCGCCCCTTCATCGTAGAACGGCACCCCTGCACGTCGCTCGCCGCCAGCGGCCGGCGATAGGCCACCGAGCCTAACGAGGTGAGGATCTTCTGCGCACAGGGGCGCGCCTCGGCGGCCGAGAGCGGGCGACAGCTGAAGATCCGCTTCCGACTCGGTGTGTCCGAGACCCCCGTGGGGTGATATGGCCCCAGCACCACCAGCTCGCGCAGATGCGGGAGGATCGTGATCCCGCCGTCAGCCCCGATCTGTGTATCAGCGATCGAGTGCCCGATGGGGGCGATGAGGTCGTTGACCGGCCCCTCGAACGTCTTCACGAAGGCCGCCGAGATGCGATGCGGACCGGCGCGGACGCGAATGGGGGGCGACTTGAGCTCCATCCCGTTAGGGTCGGCCTGCGACATCCAGCGATCGACCTCGATCACCGCCACGCGCTCGCCGTTGACCGCGATCTCGACCTTCTCGTCCATCGGGGCCGCCGAGCCGTAGAGCTGCCCGGTGGGGATGTTGTGCAGCGTGATGGCGAAGACGTACTCGCCGTCGGCGGGGAAGTTGTGCGTGACCGCTGTCCCGCCGCGCGTCCCGACCGGCGCCCCCTCCACATGCTCCAGCTGAGAAGCGAGGCGCGGGACCTTGTAGGTCGCGGAAGTGGGGTTGGCCTTGGAGTCGCCCACCGCGAGGCGCGCGATCTCGCTCGCGGCGTCGAGGTAGGCATCGAGCGTCGTGGCCGACGGCATCTGCACGTCGGCGATGTTATCGAAGTTGGCCGATTTCGTATCGAGCGGGAGCCACTTCCCCGGATCGATCTCGAGCGTCAGCAGCTCCTTGATGGACTGCGCGTACTCGGCGCGGTTGAGACGCTGGAAGTTGCGGGAGCCCGGCTCAGGCTTGAGGGCGGCGCGCGTGTCGACCAGTCGTTCGAGCGTCGACTGCAGCACCGCCAGCGTATCGCCGCCGGGCCGAGCGCGTCCGGGCGGCGGCATCATCCCCGCCTGCAGCTTCCCGATCATCTTCTCGGTCAGCTCGGCGTTCTGCGCCGCCTGGGCCACGTCGAACCCTTCGAGCACCAGGTTGCCGAGCTTACGCGTCTGCGAATGACAGCCGGTGCACGTCTTCTTCACGACACCGGTGAGCACCTCGGCGCCGATCGCCGTCGCCTTCGTGGTCGACTTCGCCGTGGCGTGCGGAAAGGTGCGGGCCCCGATCGGGCGGGCCGACAGCGCCTGCGCGTGGAGCAGTTGCGCCGGCCCTGCGACGAGCACCAGAAGTCCGGTTGCCGTCAGGGCAGCAAGTGCCTTCATCCGCGATCCTCCGAGGGGTTCGACCGCCGTATGCCCGAGCCGCGCTATTGTCGGCCGCGGGTAGCTGACTGGCAAGGGTAACGCGACGTATCGGACGCGCCAACTTTACATACAATTGGTTGCAGCGCGTAACGCCCTTCAACGGCGCGATGGGACGAAACGTTGTCCCCTCCCGTCTCCCGTCTCCCGTCTCCCGTCCCGTCGCCCCATGCGTCGCTTCTTCCTGGTCGCCCCCTTCGTCGCCGCCGCGGTCGCCGCTCCCCTCCATGCGCAGGGGGCACCGCACCTCAACCCGCTGGTCGACCTGCTCGCGGCAAGGAAGCCGGTCTTCGGGTTGTACGCGCCCAGCAACCGTCGTCCCCCCTCCAGGCCGGGTACGCCGCCAGCGGCCGAGACGCCTCCCAAGTCGCCCGCCCAGCTCGCGGCCGACGCGCTTGCCCAGGGGGGGAGCGACTACATCTTCGACGGCGGGATGGAGCACGATTTCGATGCCGGCTACGCGAGCTTCACCGAGTTCGCCAAGGGCTACTGGTCGACCGAGCCGTTCGTCAGCGGCGGCGTGCGCCGCCTGCGTCAGCCGCTGGTCGTAAAGACCCCCGAGATCGCCCCCGACCCAATCAAGGCGCGCGCACGCATCGCGCAGCAGCTCAACCTCGGCGTGAACACCATCGTCTTCGTCGGGGTGGAGAGCGCCGAGGAGGTCAAGCAGGGGCTCGCCATGATGCGCCCGGCGTCGGGCGGCGGTACGCGTCCCGATGATGTCGGGGCCGCGCCCAATCTGTGGGGGATGAGCGAGCAGGACTATCGCGCCAGGGCCGACCTCTGGCCGCTCAACCCCAAGGGGGAGCTGGTCAACTGGAGCATCGTCGAGAGCAAGGCGGGGTTGGCGCGCATTCGGGAGATCGCCGCCGTGAAGGGAATCGGCGTGCTCTTCCCGGGGGCGGGGACGCTGCGCGGCGTCTTCACGACCACTGACGCCGCCGGCAAGCGCGTGTTTGACGAAGCCGGCTGGGAGTCGGCGATCCAGAGCGTGCTCGCCGCCTGCAAGGAGTTCAACGTCGCCTGCGGCTATCCCGCCGGGCTGGGTGACATCGAGCTGCGGATGAAACAGGGCTTCAGCGTCTTCGTGATCGGCTGGGGGGAGAACGGCTTCAAGACGGTGGAGCTGGGGCGCAAGGTGGCGGGGCGGGCGGCGACGAATGCGGAGGAGTGGCGGAACTAAGAAAGACGGGAGATGGGAGAACGGGCGTCAGCGCTTGGCGGCTGCCTTGGTCGTGATTGCCAGCACTCCGTTCTGGGAGCCGTCGCCGAAGAGGACGCCGGCTTCCTCCGGCCGGAGGAAGAGCATGTGCGAGACCCCGCTGGGCGAGAGGAGTCCCTGCAGCTGCAACTGGTCGCCTAGGTTGGGGAAGCGCATCCCGTCTATCACCAGCATCACGCACTTGTTGGTTCGGCTGTACACGATGCACTGGTAGACACCGGGGAGCAGACCGGGCTGCGGCTCCAATATGGTGATCGTCTTCACCCGTAGCGCCTGCACGCGAAGCGAGTTCACCAGGTCGTAGATGTCAGGCGATTGCTCGGCCGCCAGCCGCACCTGCGTGGGCGTCACGAGGACGCCACCGAGTGCCTTCAGCGACTGCCCGAAGAACGAGGTCTCGCGCAGCGAATCTCGTTCGGCCTCGATGAGGACTGGCGTCAGTGTCGTCGACAGCCGCGCCAGCTTCGGGGTCACCTCGAAGGTGTCGCGGGCCGTCACTTCCATCCACCCCGAGGTCTGCTTGAGATAGCCGTCCTTGTAGGCGAGGACGGCGTAGATGCCGGGCTCCGGCACGCAGGGTGAAACGACCGCGCGAGTCCGTGGGGATCGCGAAGACCGGCGTCGCCGTGGTGCGTCGATGAGCGAGACGAAGGCGCGAGGGACGCCCTTGTTCGTCTCGGCGTCGCGCACCACTCCCTTCACCTGCTGAGCACCTGACGCCCTCGCGCCAAGCGAGAACAGCAGCGCCGGAAGCACGGCCGCGCGAAGGCGAACGCGGATGCGCTTCGCGTGGAGCGACGGCGTCGCCGCCGAGACCAACCCATACCATGCGCTCATCGGCGCTCCCTCTCCTCACCGCAGGTCGAACAGTTGTCGCTCCGCCACTACCAGAAGTTGCGCACGCCGCGGGTTCCCCACCACCTTCATGCTGCCAGACCAGCACCCGCCGTAGCGCAGCGCGCATCGGCACTCTCGTCCTCCCGTCTTCCCGACGCCATGCCTCGCACCGTCGCCACCACTCCTTTCGAGGGCCAGACCCCCGGTACCTCCGGGCTCCGCAAGAAGGTGACGGTCTTTCAGCAGCCGCACTATCTCGAGAATTTCGTCCAATCCACCTTCGACGCCGTGGCGCTCCCGCCGGGGGCAACGCTCGTCGTGGGGGGAGACGGTCGCTTCTATAAGCGAGGCGATCCAGACCGTGCTGCGGATGGCCGCCGCCAACGGCGTCGGGCGCGTGATCGTCGGGCAGGACGGGCTCCTCTCCACCCCCGCCGCCTCGCACCTCATCCGCCTGCGCAAGGCCGACGGCGGGATCATCCTCTCCGCCAGCCACAACCCCGGCGGCCCCGACGGCGACTTCGGGATCAAGTTCAACATGTCCAACGGCGGGCCGGCGCCCGAGAAGGTGACCGCCTCCATCGCCGACCGCACGCGCAGCATCACCGCGTATCGCCTGGTCGACGCCCCCGACATCCCGTTAGGCACCCCGGGGACGTACACGCTGGGGGCGCTCACCGTGGAGGTCGTCGACCCCGTCGCCGACTACGCCGCGCTCATGGAGTCGCTCTTCGACTTCCCCGCCATTCGCGCCATGCTCTCGGGCGGGACGTTCCGCATGCGCTTCGACGCCATGCACGCCGTCACCGGTCCGTACGCCACCGAGATCCTCGAGCGTCGACTCGGCGCCCCGGCCGGCACCGTGATCAACGGAACCCCGCTCCCCGACTTCGGCGGTGGGCACCCCGATCCCAACCTCACCTACGCGCACGACCTGGTGGAGGAGCTGTTCGGCGCCGACGCCCCCGACTTCGGCGCGGCCAGCGACGGCGACGGTGACCGCAACATGATCCTCGGGCGGCGCTTCTTCGTGAACCCGTCCGACTCGCTCGCCGTGCTCGCCGCCAACGCCACCCTCGCCCCCGGCTACGCCGGCGGCATCGCAGGCGTCGCCCGCTCCATGCCTACCGGCGCCGCCAGCGACCGCGTGGCCCAGGCGTTAGGCATCGCCTCGTTCGAGACGCCCACCGGGTGGAAGTTCTTCGGCAACCTGCTCGATGCCGGCAAGGTCACGTTGTGCGGCGAGGAGTCGTTCGGCACCGGCTCCAACCATGTGCGCGAGAAGGACGGGGTGTGGGCCGTGCTCTTCTGGCTCAATATCCTGGCGGCGCGCAAGGAGTCGGTCGAGGCCATCGTGCGCGCGCACTGGAAGCGCTTCGGGCGCAACTACTACACGCGGCACGACTACGACGAGGTCGATGCGGCGGCGGCCAAGGCGGTCGTGGAGTCGGCGCGGTCCAAGGGCCAGTCGTTGCTCGGCGCCGCGATCGCCGGCGACATCTTGGCGCAGGTGGATGACTTCTCTTACCTCGATCCCATCGATGGGAGCACGAGCGCCAACCAGGGGTTGCGCGTCATGTTCGCCAGCGGGGCGCGGATCGTGTTCCGGCTGTCGGGGACCGGGACGGCGGGGGCGACGTTGCGGCTGTATGTGGAGTCGTATGAGGCGGATGCCGGACGGCAGGACCGGGATGCGCAGGAGGCGCTTAGGGGGGGCTACATCGCGGCAGCGTTGAGTTGTCGCGGTTGAAGGAGTTGATGGGGCGGGAGGGGCCGACGGTCATCACGTGAAGACGGTCAGGCGTGGCGAATCGACTACAACGAGCACCGTCTCCATTGCTCCTTGGGCGATCTGACGCCCGCGGAGTACGCCAGCCTTCATCAGGATACGCAGCCGTTAGTAGCTGTCTAACTCTCTGAAACAACTGTCCGCTTTCGGGTCCGGGACGAATCACCCCAGAAGTCGCTTTCTACACTGTCTTCTGACGGGGGAGCTTACCCCCTTGGCCTCGCGGACCGGAATCAAGGATGCAC
The DNA here is from genome assembly GCA_016719105.1 of Gemmatimonadota bacterium. Taxonomy (NCBI): domain Bacteria; kingdom Pseudomonadati; phylum Gemmatimonadota; species Gemmatimonadota bacterium. The sequence continues at coordinate 11,485 of JADKAQ010000018.1, forward strand.
AACCTGTATCGGAAGCCGAGACTCCGTACTAGCAATCGCTATCGTCTTCCCATCAGCGTCCGCGAGCGAGTAGGCGCGCGCTGCCACTGCGGATGTACCGCCGTTGGTAGTTCTATCCGCAAGAAGCGCTATCTGACAGACCGATCCCTGCAACGCTACGGCGTACTGAATGACCTTCGCAGTGCCCCCGGATGCCTGCAATTGGCGAACGCATCGCCCACCCCCAGCACCTACAATTGCACCGATGCGAAGTCCATTGAGTGCGGTAAAGTCGTACGCAACGGCGTACGCGGCGCTTGCGATGGAGGGCCGAAGAGCGACCTCTACCCGCAGCGTGTCACCAACGCGAAGAATGGGCAAGGCGTCGCCACCGCCTGCCAGTAGTTTCAGCGGGGCCGTGGGATCGACCACGCGCACCACCGCATACGCCGTTCGATTCAGAAGAGACCATGTCAACGCAGCCACTCCGGCTCGCCGAAACTTCACCGTGCTTCCGCTCACCACGGCGACAGACGTGTCACTTGATGCCAGTAACGGTCGCCCCACGAGCTCCGTGGAGTTGAGAAACAACCGTGCGATGGCAATCTCCTTCGATTCGTTTGGCTCTCCGGCAAGGACGCCAACCGGAGCCTCGATACGTAGCCCGAGTGGTACGAGGACCTTCAGCGTTCTCTGAGTCTGGACCGGTCCTATGGTCAACGTGAGCGATACACTAGTATCGGCCCAGATGGCGGTCATGCCACCCAATCTCGCTCGTCCCCCCGCGAATGGGATGCTCTGGCGCACCAACTCCTCCAGCTGCACCTCTGATCAGCAGCTCAACTTCGCCCGACGTAGATAGAGCGACTCCGGACTGACCAAGGACAACTACCTCAACGGAATCAGGTAGCTTGTCTCCGAGAACGATCTGCTGCGGCAGTTGTGCGAGCTCGAGTCGCGCGATCGCATCGTCGGCTGGTGGCGGCACCGACGGCTCGTTCGAACATGCCGACAGCAGCAAAGCAAGCAACCCGACCTGACTGCCTCGTAGGATTCTTAGGCACCCTGATGCGCGTGTGAGCACAATATCCTCCCAATACTGTCTAGTTCGCTAAGGACATGCACTGACGACGCGCCCAATACTGCCAGACACGCCACTTCCACTACTGAACTGACCCAAGAGCGTCAGGTCATGCTGAGTGAGTTTCCCGTCTCCGTCGATATCGCCCAGCAAGTTCGTCCGTGCGGTTGGGGCCCTAAGTCCTACCACAAGTTGGTCCAGAACTCCCGCATCGCCCAGGTCTACGGTGCCATCACCTGTGAGATCACCGACGACCTCTTTCAAGACCATGCAGATGCGCGCATCCGATCGGAGGCGCTGGGGGGATGGTGCGGTGCCGGATCCGGAGACTCGATCTAGCACGACACTCAAGTCACTACCGATCAACGCTGAAGCGAACGGAACTGAGCGAATCGTTGCCGTGCCGATAATCGCCGATGTGCTGGACGCAACTCGCTGAAGCGTCAGCTGCAGAGTCTTTCCGTCAGGACTCGTGGACTGAGCTTGGATGCCCCACTCGGGACTGGCAGCAACCGCCAGCGTTGCCACATGCGCGGGATCGCGATTGATCGAGATCGCAAGCGTGTGCAGGGCCGAGGCGCTGATGCCCGACGCTTCCACTCGAAGGTCGACTTCGACCGACGCCGCCTCCCTCAGTTGGATCGGATTCTGCACGGGCGCCACAGCCACATAGCTCGACGTCACCGCGGATCGAAGCTGCGCGAGCACGTTCCCAGCGATCAGCGCTGCCCACTCGTACCGCTCACCGAGCCCTCCACCAATTGGAGCACGAGTTGTGACGGCGCTTACGAGTTGCCCCTCCAAGTCTAGGAGTCCCTTAGCGTAAGTCGCTGTCGGCTCCACACGTGGACCCGATGAAGTTCAGGAACATCTTGCTGGCGGTGAAGGCGGTCGCAGGTGACTTTCCAACTGCCACGTTGCGGCCCATCCAGTCGACAAGCAGGTCCTCCAGAGCATCCGCGACTATCTCGCCCAGAAGCTTTTGCCACGAGTCTCCGTAGTGCACGAGCGTCCAATCGGTAAAGGTCCCGCCGAGTGCAACTTGTCGTACGACATGACGCGCGATAGCCATCTCGGCTCGCCGAATGTCGCTCAACACGTTTGCTTCCGTTAGGAGCAGATCGTTGTCAGCATCATCGACTGTACGAAGGAGTCCCTTCACAGCCTCTGCATACACCGTTGCTTTTGCTTGGACCTCGGCTGACTCGAACGCGAGAGAAGCTAGCGATTCCGCATTGAAGTGGCTCCGCTTTTCTGTACAGCCTAACGGGGTTGGGTAACTGGAGCGCGGGCGGGGGTCACGCCGCCGCCTGGAGCGGCCGCGGGCAGAAGTACGCGTCGTCCGGGGTGCGGTCGGTCAAGCTGGAGTGGGGACGTCGGCTGTTGTAGAGGGTGAAGTAGCGACCGATGCCTGCGGTGGCGGCGGACACGGAGGCGTAGGCATGGAGGTAGACCTCCTCGTACTTGAGCGAGCGCCAGAGCCGCTCGACGAAGATGTTGTCGCGCCAGCAGCCCTTGCCGTCCATGCTGATCTGGATGCCGTGATCGTGGAGCAGGCCCGTGAAGGCGGCGCTGGTGAATTGGGCGCCCTGATCGGTGTTGAAGATGGCCGGGCGGCCGTGGCGCGCCAGCGCCTCCTCCACCGCCGCGATGCAGAAGGCGCTGTCGAGCGTGATGGACACGCGCCAGCTCAGCACGCGCCGACTGGCCCCGTCGAGGACGGCGGCGAGGTAGACGAAGCCGCGCGCCATCGGGATATACGTGATGTCCATCGCCCAGACCTCGTTCGGCCGGGTGATCGTCCGATGCCGCAGGAGATAGGGAAACACGGGATGCGCGCGGTGGCGGCGGCTGGTGCCGGGCTGCGGACACACGGCGGCAATCCCCATGTGGAGCATCAGGGTGCCGATCCGTCGGCGTCCCACACCCGGGAACTCCCCGCGCAGGAGGCGGCGCAGCATGCGCGCGCCGGCAAACGGGAAGTCCAGGTGCAACACATCGATCTGCCGCATCAGCGCGAGATCGCCGGGCGACGTCGCCCGTGGCGTGTAGTACACCGCGCCGCGGCTGATCCCCAACGCCGCGGCCTGCCGCGTCACGGAGAGCGGGTGCGTCCGGTCGATCATCGCTTGGCGCTCAACAGGCCGGCCTTGCCGAGCGCGTGTTCTAAAAAATCATTCTCGAGCGCCAGCTCGCCGATCTTCGCGTGGAGCGTCTTCACATCGACCGGCGGTTCGACCGGCCCTCCCCCAAAGACGCCCGCCGCGCCCGAGAGCAGTTGGTCCTTCCACGCGGTGATCTGGCCGGGATGCACATCAAACCGTTTGGCCAACTCGGCGAGCGTGCCTTCGTTGCGCACCGCGGCCAGGGCGACCTTCGCCTTGAAGGCCGGGGCATGGTTGCGACGGGGACGTTTCGACATCGGGGACTCCTCGGTTGTGGCGAACATGTCGCTGGGGGAGCCCGCGGTCCACTCAACCACCCTGTTCAGAAAACCGAGACCACTTCAGTGCGCGAGAGCTCCATCGAACGCGTGTCAAAGATCGTCGAGGCGACATCGCAGTCCGTGACGCCAGAGGATCTCGATGCTTGGCGTGACGGCACTCGGGAATTGTTACGAGCCGCTGTAGTACCGCCATGATTCTCCCCAGAAGTCACTTGGAGACCTCGCCATGCAGTTCATGTCGTGTCACTGAGTTCGAGAAGAGGGAGCGGGGCTCAGTTCCCCCTCCCCGCTCGCCGAAGTGGAGCCGACGGTTAGAGCTACAGATCAGTTTGGAGTTCGAGAATCGCCCCAACCGTCAACCCTTCGTCGTACCTTGGCCACCCGAATAGCGACAGTGTCACGAAGCAATCAAGAACTGGAATATGCAGATGATCGGACCATTGGCATGTACGACAATTCATCGAGAGCGCGCGTTGCAGGTGCTGTGAGGCGATCTACCGCCGTGGCATTGGAATCGGTCGCCGCCGTCACTTGTCGACACCTTTTCTCGCGATTCTCCTCGCGAGCGCATGGGCAAGCGTGCCTGTCGTGCTCGCGCAGGTACCCAACTCCGCATCTTGGGAGGTGGAGTTTCTGATCGGCGACTACGCTGGCTCGCGACGGTCTGCGACCGAAGCATGTAAGCGTGAGGTGTCGCTGGCATGCGTAGCATTGGGACGTTTCGAGCTGAATGGCGTGGGTGGCGCATTGGCGATCTAACTCAGCGATCGCTCGATTCCGCACGAAGTGTCCACAAACTCCAGATGCCTGCGTGGAACTTGGATTCGTCGTCCAGCAAGGCACCATGATGTCGGCACCAGCCCCACGATTCGGCGGCTCGTCTTTTCACTATCGCGTGCAGTCGTGCGTGGCAGCGCGGCTGTTCGGCTCTAGAGCTCGCGCGAGCGTACGGTCGCGGAGTCGCGCTCGCACCTGATCTGGCTCGCCGGCGGCTCACCGACCTGTGCTCGCGAGGTACGCGCAGCGCCTGTACCTACCTTGGTATCTTGCTCCTCACTACACGAGGAGGACCTCCAGACTTCGCACGAGCTGACAGCTTGTTTGAGCGATCTTGCACTTTGGGTGATTCCCGTGCCTGCGCTGAGTGGGGCTTCGGACTTTCTAGCGGTAGGTCAAGGCCACGCGATCGCAGATCCGGAGATTCAGTGTACCAGCAAGCCTGCTCCGGCGGATCCGGTTTGGGCTGTGCCAATCGAGCAGCGGCTCTGGTCCACGGTTACAGCGGAATTCCGGATACGACGCAGGGGCTCGCGATTGCGCGCCAATGGTGCGCACTCGGTACATCGCGTGCGTGCTTTATCCTGGCACTTGGCGCGCTCTACGGGTGGCAGCAGCGTGCCGACACGGGGGTCGCTGTTGCGTCCTTCGAACGGACCTGCCGTCTAGCGTGGCTCGCCGATGCGTGCGACCTCGCCTCTCAAGTGGCCCTCGCCCGAGGCGATACCACGACGGGGAATAGATTTGCCAGCCGTGCTTGCGAACTCGATGTGGCGCAAGCGTGCTTCCGTCTTGCGTACGATCTGAGACACACCAGACGCGAGTCCGCGAAGACTCGAAACTGCCCTTCAGTTCTACGCGCACTCTTGCGCTCTTCGAGACGCCGCAGCGTGCTTCAACTCGGGAGACTC
>JADKAQ010000019.1 GCA_016719105.1 Gemmatimonadota bacterium
TGCTCTCAGGGATGACCGCGACAAGCACAGGTAGTACAAGCACCAAAGCGGTGCATCAAGTCTCAATCCCTCAGTGCTCTCAGGGATGACCGCGACAGCAACGGGGTGGACCGCTCGTGGGGTTTCAGATGATGTCTCAATCCCTCAGTGCTCTCAGGGATGACCGCGACATTTCCGTGGGGCTGCACAGTCAGACTGAGCACAAGTCTCAATCCCTCAGTGCTCTCAGGGATGACCGCGACACGTGACGAACGCGGAGCTCAAGTCGCTCGATGGCCTGGTCTCAATCCCTCAGTGCTCTCAGGGATGACCGCGACCACTTTCAGAACTCTCGCTCCTTGGCAGCTAAGGCGTGTCTCAATCCCTCAGTGCTCTCAGGGATGACCGCGACACGAACGGACCGAGGCGGTTCTCAAGAATCCTCGAATAGGTCTCAATCCCTCAGTGCTCTCAGGGATGACCGCGACCTACAGGTCATCCTGCCGAACATCTTTCCGATGCGATGTTGTCTCAACCCTCAGTGCTCTCAGGGATGACCGCGACCAAGGGGATGAACATTTCTCCAGCACGACCCGGCAGTGTCTCAATCCCTCAGTGCTCTCAGGGATGACCGCGACGTTCTACTTCGGGCTTCCGGCGATGACGGGACCGTGTCTCAATCCCTCAGTGCTCTCAGGGATGACCGCGACCAAGGGGATGAACAATTTCTCCAGCACGACCCGGCAGTGTCTCAATCCCTCAGTGCTCTCAGGGATGACCGCGACGTTCTACTTCGGGCTTCCGGCGATGACGGGACCGTGTCTCAATCCCTCAGTGCTCTCAGGGATGACCGCGACTTTCGACTCGACGCCGAGCGACTCTCCGCGTGGCGGAGGTCTCAATCCCTCAGTGCTCTCAGGGATGACCGCGACAGAATGCGATGCTCTTCGGCGAGCTTCGTAAGAAAAAGTCTCAATCCCTCAGTGCTCTCAGGGATGACCGCGACACAACTGCATGATCAAGCCGTTCACCCCGCAGATCTTGTCTCAATCCCTCAGTGCTCTCAGGGATGACCGCGACTTGGGAAGGCGACTCGGCAGTGCAACGATCATCCTGGTCTCAATCCCTCAGTGCTCTCAGGGATGACCGCGACTCGGTGCAGGTCCATCGATCGTGATATTCTCCGAGCTTGTCTCAATCCCTCAGTGCTCTCAGGGATGACCGCGACTTCCGAAACATGATGGCGGTGCTTGGAGCCATCGTGAGGTCTCAATCCCTCAGTGCTCTCAGGGATGACCGCGACCAGGAAGATCTCTTCCAGGGGCAGGGGTGGCGAAACGTCTCAATCCCTCAGTGCTCTCAGGGATGACCGCGACGGACTCAACGTCAACATCACCAGGGAAGACGTGTTCTCGTCTCAATCCCTCAGTGCTCTCAGGGATGACCGCGACTCTCCCATCCGTTTGTTGGCCGCTACTCAGCCTACACCGTCTCAATCCCTCAGTGCTCTCAGGGATGACCGCGACATCGAGGGCGTGGTAGGCCCGCCGAAGCGCACGAACTTGTCTCAATCCCTCAGTGCTCTCAGGGATGACCGCGACCTCGAAGAGTTTTACGTGTACCGTTCTGAGTCGAACTTGTCTCAATCCCTCAGTGCTCTCAGGGATGACCGCGACTTTGCGGATCTGGGGAATGGGCAGTACCAGCCCCAGATGTCTCAATCCCTCAGTGCTCTCAGGGATGACCGCGACGGCTCAACGGATTCCGGCCCTTACGGGCCACTACTTCGTCTCAATCCCTCAGTGCTCTCAGGGATGACCGCGACAGCCGTTCGACCAAGAGGACGATGTCGATCCCGCCTCGTCTCAATCCCTCAGTGCTCTCAGGGATGACCGCGACCTGTTCCTGCCACGAGCAGCGACTGGACACACGCGTGTGTCTCAAGCCCTCAGTGCTCTCAGGGATGACCGCGACAATGCGGCGGTAAGTAGCGCCTCGGAGCTACCGACAAGTCTCAATCCTCAGTGCTCTCAGGGATGACCGCGACTCGCCACGGCTGGTTTCGGCAAACCCCTCAATTCAGGTCTCAATCCCTCATTGCTCTCAAGGATGACCGCGACAAGGATCCGCAAACCGTGAAGGAGATGATTCGCGTGGAGTCTCAATCCCTCAGTGCTCTCAGGGATGACCGCGACATCCTTGTCGTGCTCTGCGAGGAGAACGGGATGGTCCTGTCTCAATCCCTCAGTGCTCTCAGGGATGACCGCGACTCGACCGCGGGATATCATAAGAAGGGCGGTTGCGCACTGTCTCAATCCCTCAGTGCTCTCAGGGATGACCGCGACATACGTGCGGCTATAGAGGTGCTCAAGGTGAAGAGTATCGTCTCAATCCCTCAGTGCTCTCAGGGATGACCGCGACCGGGCGTTGAAGGTTCTCGCTCATTGAGCCACAAGTCTCAATCCCTCAGTGCTCTCAGGGATGACCGCGACCACGACCGCCATCGAACTGGTCGTGGAGAAGAATGTCGAGTCTCAATCCTCAGTGCTCTCAGGGATGACCGCGACAGGACGGCTGGGAAGAGCTGTACATCCAAGCGATGTGGGTCTCAATCCCTCAGTGCTCTCAGGGATGACCGCGACCTTGGCGAACCTTGCTATCGCATCAGAGGGCCTGAAATGGTCTCAATCCCTCAGTGCTCTCAGGGATGACCGCGACTCCCTCACACGCAACCTGCGCCACCACAATCACTTACACCCGGCTTCGCCGTTACCCCCAATCGAGGCGGCGGCCTCAACGGCGAGTCCCTCCTCATTCCCATCGAGTATCTCATTCCCCTCCAACAACTTACGTGAAGTCCGTTACCCACGGTGCCTGACGTCGAGGCGGCATCGTTAGGCCCTGCTGCATGCTCGGCGTCCTCGAAAGCCCGCAACCTCGCAGCAGCATTCCTCCCCGCCACACCGACGCTCGCCCTACGCTGCGGCTCCGGCCGCGTGCCGTCAATCCCGAGCCGCGCCTCCCGCTCCGGTGCCACTCCTTTGCCCGGCCCCGGTGTCACTCGTCACGCACCTCGCGCCCCGCCCCCACCACCCCCTCCCCCCGCACGCTCGTCCGCCCCGGCCGCCCGTGCATCGCGTGCACCACCCCGCCCTCCATCAGCTCCGCCAGCTGCCACGACTGCGCGAAGGTGAAGCTCAGCTCCGCATACGCGCCCACCAGCAGCAGGTCACGCTCCACGACCTCGCTCCAGAAGCAACGCGGATGCATGTGCGCCACCACCGCGATCCACGCCGTGCCGCGCATGCGCCCGCGCACCAGCGTCGCATGCCAGTGCGCGCTGGGCAGCGCCGCCGTCGCCCCGCGTGAAAGGTCGGCGCCGTACATCACCCGCAGCGGCGCCACTTCACAATCGTGGAAGAGCTGGCACGGGATGACCCGATCGACAAACACGCCGTGCAGCTCCGCCGCGTGCGCCGGGAACACCTGGCTGAGCGGCACCGACGGCTCGACGCACAGCGCAGCTGCAACTCCTGGAGCGCGTCGAACGTCGAGGGCAACGTGTCGCTCAGGACGACGATGCGCCGGCCGGACGGCGGCACCATGGCGCGCAACTGCCGCAGGCAGTGGGGCTGCAGGTAGGCACCCAGCGGCGCCGAGTCGGACGGGCTGCGCGCCAGCCACGCCACGGGAGGATGCGGCGTCCCTGTGGGCGCGACCGCCTCCACCACGTCCATGAACGGCGCGAGGTCCACGCGAAACACCGGTTCGAGTCTGTGTAGCATGGCGTCTGGTTCGAGAAGGGCTGCAGTGGCGGCTCGACGCGGTCGCGCCATCCCGCTCACCCGGTCAGGCGCACGCGCGCCGCTACTCCACTAACGTCCCGCGCGCCGCACTCTGACGCCTCACCCGCCCACTCCCCTGCACCCCCCGCACCACCTCCCGCACCACCGCGCACAGCTCCGCCGACACCGCCCCGTTCCCCTCCCCCCGCACCTCCGCCACGCGCCACCGCCCCCCAACCTTCTCCAGCCGCAACGTCGCCCGCACCGCCCCCTCGATGCGGTACAGGTAGCACCGCCGCATCTGCACCACCTGCCGCACATACGTCGCCGCGCAGTGCCGCATCACCCGCCCCTCCTCCTCCAGCGCCCGGTACGACGTGAGCGGCACGTAGCGCAGCAGCGCACCATCCGGGAGCTGCAACGGCGGCGGTGGGAAACGCATGTCGTGTGGGTCCCCCTCCAGTCGGTCCAGGATGTCCCACAACTGATCGGCGCTCTCCAGCGCCCGAACGCGGTACCGCTGACGATGCATCTCATCCCGGTAGTGCCGGATGCAATCCAGCATCGCCGCCGTGCTGCTGGCGGGATAGTCGGCCATGTCGTCCACGAAGGTCGGCGTCACCAGCTCGCGCAGGGTCACGCTCCGCACCAGCGCCATGCCGACCGGCGACACGCGTGTCACCTGGCACAGGAGCGCCCTCGCCGCACGGTTCGTCAGCGCGAACTGCACGTCGCGCAACAACGCGCGCGACGCGTGCGCCGGTGCCACGCACGCCAGCACGCGCACCGCCGCCCCCGCCCGAAGGTAGCCGACCCGTCGTGCGATCTCGGCGCGCCGTCGGCACACGAGCGCCGCCAGCTCGCGGCGCACCGCCGGGTCGGGCTCCTGCCCCACACGGTCCGCCAGCGCAAAGGCGAGCCCCGGGTTCCCCCCGCGCCGCTGCTCCGCCAGCAGCTGCCACCCTAACGGGTGCGCGGCGGCGACCTGCAGCAGCGGGTGCTGCCGCAGGCGATAGCGGGAGACCACGTCGCGCACGACGAGGGGGATCTCCTCCAGCAGCTCAAGCAGCGCGTCGTTTGTGCCGGACGCGTGGCCCGGCGCCGCGGCGAACAGGTCGAGCTGGCGGCGGTCGGCCTCTGTCTCGCGCAGCTGCGCCAGGAGCGCGCGCACCCGCAGCCGCGCATCGGCCACCAGCCGCCACGGCCCCCCGCGGTGACTGCGCTGCCAGATGTCGGCGCACGGCCAGTGACTCAGGCGCAACTCATCGTGCCGGCGCTGCAGCGGCACGGTCCCGGGCGGGGTGTGGGTGTGGGTCACGTGGTAGTGACGGATTCGCCCGCCCCCTCTGACACGATCGCCACGGTCCAGCGCGCAGCAGGCCCCCCTCCACCTGTCAGACTCCGCGCCCCGATTCGTCTCCCCGTCGTAGCTGCTGACGAGCTGTTTCTCATCCTTCGAACCGAGGACGCAATGGGACTGAACACCTCCCACAACTGTTTCTCCGGCTCCTACCACACCTTTCACGCCCTCCGCGCGGCGCTGGCCGACGCCGCCGGGCTCCCACCGCTGGACCTCATGCAGGGGTTCCTCACCGAGGAGCTTCTCGACAACCGGGAGAAGCGCCTGCGCCTCATTAGTGAGGCCCGGAACCGGGGATTCCCCCCGTTCCAGCTCCCCTTCCGCTGGGACGACCTCCCGCACGATGTCCTGCACGTGCTCCTGCGCGCATCGGACTGCGACGGCAGCATTCCACACGCCGCGTGCCTCCCGCTCAGCGAACGCCTCATGGAACTGGCACCGCGCGTCGCCGAACTCCCGGTCGAGGAGGAACCGGACGATGTCACCAACGAAGACGACGACGATGTGCCCGGCCTCGCACGACGCCTCCCCGCCTTCCCCGCCTCGGGGTCGGGCGCGTGGGAGCGCGCGATGATCACCTTCTCGGTCGCCCGCTTTGCCGCAGGGCTCAAGGACGCGCACGACGCGGGCGAGGATGTGCAATTCTGGTGAGTGGTTCTCTCCGGGCGGCGGCACCCCGCTGCCGCCCGGACCTCCTCCCCCTTCCCCCCTTTCGCCGGAGCGCCCGAACGCGGAGCATTGGCTCCGCCCCACGCCCCCCACTCCGGAGCGCTCGATGTCGCCCGCCTTGCCCCGCCGCCTCACCCGCCGCGTCAGCCTCCCCGCCTCCCCCGCCCGGCCGCCCCCCTCGCCGCCGCGCTCTGCCTCACCCTCGCGGGCGCCTCGCCACTCTCCGCCCAGCCCCCCCGCTGGAACGTCGAGACCCCCACCGGCCCATCCCGCACCATCGCCTTCCAAGCCAGCCAAGGCACCCTGATGAGCCTCGCCGTTGCCCCTGACGGCCAGTCCATCGCCTTCGACCTGCTCGGCCACATCTATGAAATGCCCATCCGCGGCGGCGCCGCCAGGCGCCTCACGAACGGGCGCTCCTGGAACCTCTTCCCGCGCTACAGCCCCGACGGACGCTCGATCGCCTTTGCCTCCGATCGCGCCGGGAGCTTCGACATCTGGGTGATGGACCGGCAGGGCGCTGCGCTCGAACGCATTACCACGGCGCGCATCCCCCTCAGCGAGAACTACTACCGCCCCGCCTGGTCGGCCGACGGCACTCGGCTCTTCGCGGTGGCCGAGGGCGACGGCTTTCCCAACCAACTCGTGGCCCTCGACCGGCTGGGCGGGCGCCAGCTCCTCCTCGAAGGGAACGACATCCTCGGCGGTGCGGTGGCCGAGCCTAACGGGAACGCGGTGCTGTTCGAGCGCATCGCCGGCGGGCTCTATGCCTTCGCCTTCAATCCCTACGTCACCCCGCCCAGCGGGACGCGCATCGATCGCTACGACCAGGCGACGGGCGAGGTCACCACGCAGGTCGCACGCCCCGGCGGCGCCTTCGCCCCCGCGCTCTCGCCTAACGGGCGCGCGCTGGCCTACGTGCACCGCGCCATCGACGAGACGGTCCTCATCGTGCGCGACCTCACGACCGGGCGCGAGCGCATCCTCGTGCGCGGGCTCGATCGCGATCGCCAGATGAGTCCCTCCACACTCGGCGCCTCCCCCGCCATCGCCTGGCACCCCGACGGCACGCGCCTCTTCGTCGCCGTCGGTGGTCACGTGACCGCGGTCAACACCACCACGGGACAGGCCGACCGCATTGCCTTCACCGCCCGCGTGGAGCGCGAGGCGTCGGAGACGATCCGCTTCGCGCAGGTCGAGCCGCACGAGCGCGCCACCACGCGCGGACACCGCTGGGGGAGCCGCATGCCCCAGGGCATCCTCTACGAGGCGTTAGGCGACCTGTGGCTGGCGGGCCCCACCGGCGCCCCGCGCAACCTCACCCGCTCGGCGGCGCTCGAGACGAGCCCCATCGTCGACCCCCGGTCGGGCGCCCTCTACTACGCCGCGTGGACCGACGACAGCCTGGGCGCCATCTACAAGAAGGCGTCGCTCGACGCGCCGCCGTTGCGCCTGACGAGCGTCCCTGCCCAGTACGGCAGCATCGCCGTCGCCCCCGACGGCGCCCGCGTGGCCTACGTGCGCGGCGCCCCCGGGCTCGCCGGCGGGATGTGGCTCTCCAATGAGACGGAGTTCGACCTCGTCGTGCGTGAAGGCGACGGCAGCGAGCGCCGTATCACCGGCATCTCGGGGCACGCGCTGGAGTACGCCAACATCGCCGGCAAGATTCCGCCGAGCGTGATGTTTGCGGCTGACGGCGCCACGCTCTACTTCACCGAGTTCGTGGGCGAGGACCTCCTGCTCAAGCGCATCGGTCGCGACGGCCGCGGCGAGACGGTGCTCTATCGCTTTCCCAACGCGGTGGCCGCCGTCCCGTCCCCCGACCTCGCCTGGATCGCCGTGCGCGAGTACCAGCGCTCCTTCCTCGTCCCGTGGAGCTACGCGGGGCAGCCGGTGGTTGCGTCGCCGGCCGAGCGCACGGCAAGCGCGGTGCGCATCGACGCCGAGGACGGCGGCTACCTCACCTGGTCGGCCGACGGCACCACGCTCGGCTGGACGCGGGCGAGCGGCTTCTACGAGAAGCCGGTCGCGCAGATGGTGGCCGAATCGCGCACGCCGCGCGCGCGCAATGCGAGTGAGTCGTGGACCGGGGCACGCGTCCCGGGATCGACTGCCCAGCGCACCGAACTCGGCATCACCTTCGAAATCGAGCGGCCGCAGGGAGTGGTGGCGCTCACCGGCGCCCGCATCGTCACCATGAACGCGCGGCGCGAGGTCCTCGACAACGCCACGATCATCATCGACGGTGGGCGGATCACCGCGTTAGGCACCGGCCTCGCGGTCCCCGCCGGCGCCAAGGTCTTCGATGCCCGCGGCCAGACGATCATCCCCGGCCTCATCGACGCCCACGCACACCCGCACATCGAACACTCCACGCTGCACGTCATCGAGCAGCAACCCACCTACCTCAGCGCCCCGCTCGCCTACGGCGTCACGACCGTGGTCGAGGTCTACGGCAACGAGTATCGCGACGGCTGGCTCACCGACATGCTGCGCGCCGGGACCATCACCGGCCCGCGCTTCTTCACCACCGGATCGACGATCTTCGGCACGCGCAGCGGCTTCCGCCGCCTGATGTTCCGCCCCATCGCAACGCTCGACGACGCACGCGAACAGCTGCGCTGGAACAAGGACCATGGGGCGATCGCGGTGAAGGACTACGCGCAGAGCATCCGCCTGCGCCGCTCCCTCACCATCACCGCGGCACGCGAGCTGGGACTCAACGTCCTCTCCGAGTCGTCGGGCGATCCGCAGATGAACTTCACGCAGCTCCTGGACGGCGTCACGGGGATCGAGCACTCCATGGGGCTCCATCCCTTCCACGACGACGTGGTGCAGTACTGGGGCGGGACGAAGGCCGGGATGACACCGACGCTCCTCGTCGGCTACAACGTGCCGATGGGCGAGGGGTGGTACCACCAGGCCAGCAAGCTGTGGGAAGATCCCAAGCTCACGCGCTTCATCACCCCCGAGCAGCTCATGCGCGTGCGCAGCCCCGTGCACCTGTGGCCCGAGGACATGGCGGTGCTCACGATGGGGAACGAACTGCGCAAGCTGTACCGCAACGGCACCTCGTTGCAGCTGGGGGCGCACGGGCAGATGTTCGGCCTCGACGCGCACTGGGAGCTGGACCTGTTCAAGCGCAGCGGCTTCACCCCGGCCGAGGTGCTCGAGGTCGCGACCATCAAGGGGGCGGCACAGCACGGGCTCGACGCACAGCTCGGCTCACTCGAAGTGGGAAAGCTCGCCGATCTCGTGGTGCTCGACGCCAACCCGCTCGACGACATCGCCAACGCGCAGAAGATCCGCTACGTGATGAAGAACGGCGTCGTCTTCGCGGGGGCCGATGCCGCGCGGGTGTGGCCGGTGGCGAAGGCGGCGCCCAAGCCGTACTTCGTGGGGCGGTAGTGCGCGGGGGTGCACGCCTGCGGGGTCAGAGCTCAGCTCTGACCCCAGCTCTGACCCCAGGCCGTTACCCGCGCTTGCGCAGGATGAAGCCCCAGTAGGTATCGGGCCCCGCCGGCACGGCGAAGTCGATCACCGCAGTATCAACGACGTCGAAGCCGGCGCGCTGCATGAGGCTGATCCACGCCGAGCGACCGAGCACGCTGTAGTGGTTGGGGTTCGTCTCGTGCTTGCACGCGGTGTCGGGGGCCGGAACCTCGACGTAGAGCGTCCCGCCGCGAGCGAGTACCCGATGGAAGCCGGCGAGCGTGAAGTACGGGGCCACGCTGTGCTCGAGCGCATGACGGCACCAGACGAGGTCGAAGCTCTCGTCGGGGAAGTCCAGATACGATTGATCCATGTCGCGCACCTCGAAGCCGCGGGCTCGGCAGGCGGCGAGGTCCTCGTCCCCGATCGTGATGCCGATCGCGGGAAGCCCCCCGTCACGAAAGAACTCGAGCGCGAGCCCCTGTCCGCACCCCACATCCAGGACGCGAGTCCCCGGCGGCATCGGCACGACCTGCTTGAGCACCCCCCACATGTGCCGCGCGAGTTCGGTGTGCTGCTCCGACGGCGGCTCGGGATAGACGTCGTCCCGGAGCCGATCGACGAAGGCTTCGAAGCGCCCGGCGCGCGGGTCGGCGGAGACATACGGGGTGGCGGTCATGGCGACTCTTGTGGGCGGATGGGTGGCGGTGCCGGTCCGGGCGTCAGCGAACGCGCGTGGGGGCGGGAGACGACATGGGGCACAAAGGCAAGGGCCAGACCGTGAGCCATGCGACTAGCCAGATCGCCATAAACGCTTGCGCTGCAACCGCTAACGCGTTTGCGCCCACTTCCGTCTACCGGCGCGCCCCCCGGACGAGATTGCCGCCCCGACCGTTCGCGGCGGACGATCCCGCCGCGTAGAATCTGGCCCCAGCATGCGAGTCGGAGTCGTCGCGATGCTCGCGCGATGACGACGACGCCACTGCGCGACCGCGCCGCTCCACCGTTTCCACCGCCCCAACGCCACCCACCCCGTCCGCACGCGACCCATGGCGCTCACCCTCAAGTCCCAGCCGATCGAGACGCCGTCTCTTCACCGCTTCGAGGTGTGCGCCGACGGACTCGGTCGCTACACCATCGACGTCTCCCTCCCTCGGGGCTACGAGCAGAGCGACACGGCCTACCCCGTCGTTCTCACCACCGACGGCAACATCCTGTTCGACATCGTGCAGGTGCAACTGCACGGCGGCTTCGCGCAGCAGCAGACGGCGCTCCCGCCATCGATCCTCGTCGGCGTCGGCTACCCGGCCGACGAAGGGAGCGCCAGCTGGTACGGGCGACGCAACTTCGATTTCCACGGCCCGTGGGACATGAGCAACCCACTGGGGCAGACGATCCACCAGATCTTCGGGATGCTGAAGGGCGCCGACGGCAAGCCGGAGTTGGAGATTCGCGCGGGAGGCTACACGCGCTTCATGGCATTCCTGCGCGACGAGCTGCTGCCGGCGCTGGCGCAACGCTTCCGGATCGCGGCCGATGGTCGCCACACCCTCATCGGCGACTCGTCAGGCGGGCACTTCGCGCTACGCGCCCTCTACGATCCCACCTCACCGTTCCGCCGATACGTGTGCGTGAGTCCCAGCTTCGGCACCGCCGATGGCGCCATCCAGGAGGCCGAAGCGGCCTATGCGGCGCAGCACACCGACCTCGATGCCGACGTCTTCGTCTGCTGCGGCAAGGTGGAGGTCGACCAGTCGCCGATGATGGCGATGTGCCGCTTCGGCAGCGGGGTCACCTGGCTCGCCGAGCAGTTCGCGATTCGCCAGTGGCCCAGCGCACGCGTGCACTGGGAGGTCATGAACAACGAAGACCACGCCACCATCGCGCCGCGAGCCATCAGCGCTGGGCTCCGGTCGGTGCATCGCGTGCGCCCCGGCGTGCACGACGAGGAGATCCGGCAGGCCACCGAGGCGTTGATGGCGGCGAGGCGCGCGGCGCAGTCGGCGGAGTAAGTCCGCGCGAGGGCGCGGCGGCGACGTCAGTCGGCCGCCACGTCCTGCACCGGCTCCGGCGCCACGTCGGCCAGCGACTGCACCGGCATCGCCACGACCGCCTCGTCGCGCACGGACGACGCAGCGCTCGACACGACCGCCGGCGTCTCCTCCAGCGCCTCGGCGCTGATCGCCGCCGCCCCCTTCTTGCGCAGGAAGGCAGGGGGCTTGTAGGCCGCCCGCTCTTCTTCCGTCAGGCGCAACGTGACGCGCGCCCCGACGGCGACCCCCTTGGCGTGCTCCACGTCCTGCAGCGCACGAATGCGCGCATCGGCCGCGCGGTTCTGCAGGTGCCGCTGCGTCTCCCACCCCTTCGAGATCCCCGACGGGAGGCCGAGGAGCTGGTCGAACTCGTCCGGCGTGACGCCGAGCGCCTCGCGCGTGCGCCGGATCTCCTGGTGCGTCAACAGCCCGTGCGTCTCGCGAATGGCCGCCATCGTCGCCAGGTAGTCGCCTTCCACCTGGTCCGGCGAGCGCCGCTCCAACTCGCACTTGCTGCAGCGCATGACCCGCCGCTCCACCGTAGCCGTCAACCCCACCATCGACTCGTGCTTGGTTATGGTGGTCGCCGCGAACACCCCGCCGCACCCGGCGTGACGGTCGGCAACCGGGACCATGGCAGAATGCGAGAGGGCCGAGTTGGCCAGGAGCGCAAGCGGATCAGTCATCGCGAGGGGGGCGAGAGTGAAGGCCTTGGCGATGCCAGGCACGACCTCACCTGGCGAAGCGAACGAGCGACTCCATCGGAGTGCTCCCGCCCACAAAGTAATGCGCCGTCGCGATTGCGCGCCCCCTCCGCGATCACATCCGTGCAGTGCAGTTGTCCACATGGCGTGCAGCGGACGCGGGCATGGTACGTTAGGCGGCCAACGTTAGCGCGGCTTCATCTGCGTCGCCGCCTCATCCGCATCGCGGCGTCATCCGCATCGCGGGTTCGCCCCCCGCCGACCACTCCTACCCCTCGGCCGCCGCCTCGCGCGACAACCGGTCGCGCCTCGACAGCAACTGCTCGATCGCGTCGGCCAGGTGTTCCTCGACAATATGATGGTCGCCGCGCGCCACACGCAGCCGGTGCGCCGCAATCATCACGTCGGCCGCGCGATACCCCTCCCGCACCTCGAACTTGTAGCACGCCAGCTCCACCAGCAGACCGTTAGGGTCGCGCAGGTAGATGGAGTTCATGAAGCCACGGTCGCGCTCGTAGAACTCGACGCCATGGTCGCGCAGGCGCTGCGGTGCCACGGCGAAGGTGGCGCGCGAGACGTTGAATGCGAGGTGATCCACGCTCCCCACTTCTCGCGGGGCCTTGCGCCCGGCATCGGCCCGGGACTCGTTCGTGAAGACGGTCAACAGCCGCCCGTCGCCGGGATCGAAGTAGAGGTGGCTCTCTTCGGGATTGCCAAGGTTGGGCTGCTCGAAGATGAAGGGCATGCCGAGCACCCCTTCCCAGAAGTCGATCGCGCTCTGCCGGGTCGAGCCGACAATCGTCGTGTGATGGACCCCTTGCACCTGGATCTTCTTCATCGCGCCCTCGTGGATGATGCAGTCGATGCTGTGGCGAACTTGCCCGGTGGTCGATCGGCGGGCAAGCACCCGCGCGCGCACTGCCGCGGTCGCCCCCGTCCGTCAGGTAACCGACGCCCCGGGCGGTAGCGACGGAAGCCGATCCCGCGTCGCGAACGGCTCGCCCCAGAGTCGTGGCATCCCAGCCACGCGCGGACGAGGTTCACCCCACACCATTCTTCGTCTCGTCTCGTCTCGTCTCGTCTCGTCTCACCTCGCGCTCCGCGCGTTCGCCGAGTCACCACGTCCCGCCAACCCCGAGCCGCTTCGATGGCCAGCTTTCACGCCGCACGCGCGCCGCGGCTGCTCCTGCTCGCGCTCCTCATACTCGGCGCCGCTCCCCTGTCGGCCCAAAGCACCGCGCCCGCTCCATCGGCCGCGGAGCTGCAGTCGGCCGCGACCACCTTCGCGCAGGGCGACTGGAAACGCACGCTGGAGGCCTACACGGCGCTTGCGAAGCAGTACCCCACCCACGCGCTCGCGCGCTTCCGCATGGGGGTCGCCCTCGTCGAGCTCCGCCGCTACGCCGAGGGAGAGGCCGCGCTGCGCGAGGGTGAGCGGCTGGGGATGCCGGCGCCGACCGTGCGATGGCGCATCGCCGAATCGCTCGCCGAACAGCATCGCGCCGACGAGGCGATCGCCGAACTGCAGCGCGGCGCCGTCCCCGGAACTCCCCTGACGATGTCGGCCGTGATGGCCAACGCGCACTTCGCCTCCCTCCGCGCACATCCCAGGTGGCAGGCGGTCCTCGACGCCTTCGACGCGCTCACGCGTCCGTGCCTGCACGACCCGCGTGCCCGCCAGTTCGACTTCTGGCTCGGCGACTGGGACGTGCGCCCGGTCGGCGCCCCCGCCGTCGGCCCCGCGGCACGCAACACCGTCACGCTAGAGAACAACGGCTGCACGGTGATGGAACACTGGACGGCGCCTAACGGCAGCGCCGGGCAGAGCTTCAACCTCTTCGACCGGTCGATCGGGAAGTGGCGGCAGACGTGGGTCGACAACATCGGGGGGCAGCACGACTACCGGGGCGAGCTCGTGGGGCGCGACATGGTTCTCGAGGGCGACACCCCGGCGCCCAACGGTGCGCTGGGGCGCATCCCCACCCGCCTCACCTTCTTCCACATCAGCGCCGACTCGGTCCGGCAGTTCTCGCAGGTGTCGACCGACAGCGGCAAGACGTGGACGACGTCGTACGACCTGATGTACGTGCGGCGAAAGGGTGGGGCGGACTCCGCCCGACGCGGCGCTGATCGTTAGGCCCGCCGCGCGCTGCGCCGCGCCCGTACCGCCTGCGCCAGCGTCTGCAGCACCGGCACGGTGTCGGCGAAGCCGAGGCATGCGTCGGTGATCGACACCCCACGCCGGGGTGGGATGCCGGGGACGAGATCCTGTCGTCCCTCTTCCAGGTGGCTCTCGATCATCAGCCCGGTGATGACGCGGTCGCCAGCCGAAATGCGCGCGGCGAGCGACGTCGCCACGTCGACCTGCCGCCGGTACTGCTTCTGGCTGTTGCCGTGCGACACGTCGATCATCACCTGCTCGCGCAGCCCCGCGGCGCGCAGCGTGGCGCAGCAGGCGGCAACGCTCGCCGCGTCGTGGTTGGGCGCCGTCCCGCCGCGGAGGATCACATGGCAGTCATCGTTCCCCGTGGTCTCGTAGATGGCCGCGACGCCCAGCTTGGTGATCCCCATGAAGGCATGCGGCGCGCGCGCCGCCAGGATCGCGTCGGCCGCCACCTTCACGCTCCCGTCCGTCCCGTTCTTGAAGCCCACCGGGCAGCTGAGCCCCGAGGCCAGCTGGCGATGGCTCTGGCTCTCGGTCGTGCGCGCCCCGATGGCTCCCCACGACACCAGGTCGGAGATGTACTGCGGGCTCAGGAGGTCGAGGAACTCCGTCCCCGTGGGGAGCCCCATCGCCGCCAGCGCCACGAGCAGCCGGCGCGCCCGCTCCAGCCCTTCGTTGATGGCGAACGTCCCGTCGAGATGCGGGTCGTTGATGAAACCCTTCCACCCCACGGTGGTGCGTGGCTTCTCGAAGTAGGCGCGCATCACGAGCAGCAGCTCGTCGCCGAGTTCGTCGGCCACCGCCTTGAGTCGCGCCCCGTACTCCAGCGCCTGCTCGTGGTCGTGAATGGAGCAGGGACCAACGACCACCAGCAGGCGGTCGTCGCGCCCGTGCAGGATGTCGGCGATGGCCGCGCGCGTGCGTCCAACGAGCGCCAGCGCGTCGTCACGCATCGCCACGCGCTCCTGCAGCAGCGCCGGGACCACCAGCGGACGCACCGCGCTGATGCGCAGGTCGTCGGTGCGGGCGGCTGGGGGAGCGCTGGCCGGGGCAATGCCGGCTGGGAGGCCGGCGTCCCGGTCGTGCGACGGTTCGGTCGGAGACAAAACGGAGGGGGCGGTGGCTGGTCTGTCGCGGCCGGATGCGATGGCGCGGCCCCGGAACATTGCCCAGTGCCGGCGCCATTTCCACCGGGCTCGGCAACCGGAGTTTCCCGTCTCGCGCCCCGTGCCGTTCGGTGCCAACTTGACGGCGCATGGCCGACCTCGCCCGCCTCACCAGCGCCCTTGCCGACAAATTCCGCATCGAGCGTGAGCTCGGCGCTGGCGAGATGTCGCACATCTTCGTGGCCACCGAGCTGGCGAACAACCGCACGGTCGTCATCAAGGTCGTAGCCCCGGAACATGCTGGAGAGCTCTTCGCCGACCGCTTCTCGCGAGAGGTGAAGTTCGCGGCGCGATTGAAGCACGCCAACATCGTCCCGCTGTTGAGCGCTGGCGATGCGAACGGGATCGCCTACTACACCATGCCCTTCGTGGAGGGGCGCTCGCTGCGCCAGCGCCTGGCCTCGGGTGACGCGATCCCCCTCGCCGAGGCGACGCAGATCCTGCGCGACGTCCTCAAGGCGCTCGCCTACGCCCACGACCAGAGCGTGGTGCACCGCGACATCAAGCCCGAGCACGTGCTGCTCTCGTCAGGCAAGGCCGTCGTCACCGACTTCGGGATCGCCAAGGCCATCAGCGCGTCGCGCACCATGGAGATCAGCACCGAGTCGCCCATCACCGTCAGTGCGACGCTGACCTCGGTGGGGAGCACGCCCGGCACGCCCGCCTACACGGCGCCGGAACAAGCCGTGGGGAGCGTCGTGGATGCACGCACCGACCTGTACGCCTGGGGGATGATGGCGTACGAGCTGCTGGCCGGCGCGCACCCGTTTGCCGACCGCACGACGCCGCAGACGATGGTCGCCGCGCAGCTCACCGAGCGCCCGGCGCCGATTGGCGAGGTGAATCCCGCCGTCCCCGCGGCCTTCGCCGGCATCATCATGCGCGCGCTGGAGAAGGACGCCGACGATCGCCCGGCATCGGCGACCGAGGTGCTGGCTGCGATCGACGGCACGGCACCGACCGCGCCGCCAGCTGCACCGCGCGTCAGCACGCGGCGCACCTCGCGTGATGTGAAGGTCGTCCCCGCCGCGGAGCGCGACGCGAGCCAGGACATCTCGCGACGCATGGGAGTCGCTGCGGCGTTGCTCGTCTTCGCCCTGTTGGTGTGGGGGTGGTTCTCTCGTCAGGCAGCGCAGCGCAACGACGTGCCGAATGCGAGCGCGCCCGCGTCGCCACCTGTCGCGGCGCCCGAGACTCGTCCTGACGCGCCGCTTGAGTCGCCGCGGGACACGCGTCCCGATCGAGGTCCCGGGACGCGCATGGAGAAGCCCTGAACGTCGATCGCCCCCCAGTGGAGCCCGACATGCCTGACGAATCCCTTTCGCGCCGCGACTTCGGCAAGCGACTCGGCGCGGCGGCGATCGCCGCGCGCCTGACGTCGTTGCCCGACGTGGCGCCCCTTGTTCCCCCAACAGCCGCGTCGAGCCCCCACATGCCGGACGAGCCTCTCAACGCCGCCCGCACCGCTGGCGACGAACTCTGCGCCATGACCGCGATCGAGCTCGCCGGACGCATCCGCCGCAAGGACGTCTCGGCGCGCGAGGTGATGGAGGCGCACCTGGCCCGCATCGGTCGCGTGAACCCGAAGGTCAACGCCATCGTCACCCTCGTCCCCGAACAGGCCCTGGCGTGGGCGAAGGAGGCCGACGAGCGGCAGGCGCGTGGCGATACGTTAGGCGTGCTGCACGGGCTCCCCGTGGCCCACAAGGACCTTGTCGACACCGCCGGGATCCGCACCACGCGCGGCTCGCTGCTCTTCAAGGACAACGTTCCCACGACCGATGCCCTCATCGTGAAGCGCGTGCGCGCCGCCGGGGCTATCACGTTAGGCAAGACCAACACGCCGGAGTTCGGCGCCGGCTCCAATACCTTCAACGCCGTCTTCGGCCCCACGCGCAACGGCTTCGACCTCACGCGCACCGTCGGCGGCTCGAGTGGCGGCGCCGCCTGCGCCCTCAACTGCGGGCTCGTCCCCATCGCCGGTGGGAGCGACACCGGTGGTTCGCTGCGCAATCCTGCCGCGTGGAACAACGTCGTTGGCTTTCGCCCCTCACCCGGGCGCGTGACCGACGACGACAACTCGTGGTCGCCCCTTTCCACCGCGGGGCCCATGGCGCGCACCGTGGCCGACGTGGCGCTCTTCCTCAGTACGATCTCGGGTTACCATCCCCCCGACCCCATCGCCCTCACCGACGACCCGGCGCTCTTCCGCGCCCCGCTCGAGCGCTCCATGAAGGGGGTGCGCGTCGCCTGGTTCACCTCGATGGGAGGGATCCCGTTCGAGCCGGAGATCACGCGGGTCGTCAACGCGCAGCGACAGGCCTTCCTCGACCTCGGCTGCGTCGTCGAGGAGGCGGAGCCCGCCTTCGACGGCGTTGACGAGGCCTTTCCCATCCTGCGCCACCTCTCGTTTCACGCCAACTATGCGAAGCTGGCCCGCGAGAATCCCACGATGTTCAAGGAGACGGTGAAGTGGGAGATTGCCGAGGCGGAGCGGCAGCGCAGCGCCGACGTGGGGCGCGCGCTCACGCGGCAGCAACGCATGTACCGTGAGGTGAGCGCCTTCTTCACGAAGTACGACTACTTCGTCTGCCCCGTGACGCAGGTGGAGCCCTTCCCCATCGAGACCGAGTACCCGATGCGCATCAACGAGGTGGCGATGCCGACCTACATCGACTGGATGCGCTCCTGCTGGTACGTGACCTTCATGGCGACGCCGGCCATCTCGGTGCCGGCGGGGTTCAGCGCGCGCGGGCTCCCGGTGGGGTTGCAGATCGTCGGGCGGCCGCGCGATGACTGGGGGGTGTTGCAGCTGGCATACGCATTCGAGCAGGCGACGCGGCACGGCACGAAGCGCCCCGTCGTGTAGCGCGCGAGATCAACGCTGGGGTCAGAGCTGGGGTCATCAGCAGAGCCGAGTATCAGGTCGCGCGCAGCGTCTCGGAGTAGCGCCGGCCGGCGCCGTCGCGCGCTTCCACGCGCCACTCCTTCGCCCCCGGGGTGGCGGCCGCATAGAACAGGTGATTGGTCACGATCGGCTCCACCCACGTGCGCCGAGCGGGGAGCGCGTCGCCCCCATGCAGCTTCGTCGAGAGCGGATCCATCCCGCGTCGGCGTGACATCAGCCCTCGCGGCGCGCCGTCCTCGAACCACTGCACCGTCCACGACGGGTCCCAGTCCCACACATTGGCCACAAGGTCGCCAGGTGCACTGCCATCCGCGCCCGGCGCGTAGAGCCGCATCTGGTGAGTGGCGTCCTGCCCGGTCGCCTTGTAGCGCCAGGTGACGCGCTCGCCGTCCACGTCGTACACGCCGTAGCCGTTAGGCGTCCCGTCGAAGCAGATGTCGCCACTCCACCAGGCGCCGCACACCGCGCCCGACACGTGCTCGTGGATCGTCCCCTCGGTGCGGTGTTCACTCTCGTGCGTGTGCCCGGCAATGATGTGCGCGCGGTACCCCTCCAACAGCCGGTACAGCGCCTGCCGGTTCGTGAGCGACGTGCCAACCCCCGGGGCGCGCTCCCCCACGCGCTCGTACTGCGAGCTCACCACCGGAATGTGCAGGAAGACGATCACGGTCCGCCCCCGCTCGACGTGCGCGAGGTCCTGCCGCACCCACTCGAGCTGCTCCGCCGTGAGGTAGCCCAGGTAGCCCGCGCCGTGCCAGAAGACGTCGTTCAGCACCAGGTAGTGCACCTGCCCCACGTCGAACGAGAGGTTCGGCGCCCCGAAGTGACGCTGGAAAGTGGCGGTCGCCCCTTCGGTCGTACGCGAGTCGTAGTTGAGGTCGTGGTTGCCCACCACCTGCGCGAAGGGGAGTCCCATGCGCGACACGGCGCGTTCGTACTCGGGAAAGAGCTCGAGGTGGTCGAACATCAGGTCGCCGCACCCCACGCCAAACGCCGCCCGCTCACCCAGCGACGCGCGCGTCGCCAGCACGTCGGGGACCGTCTCTGCGTGGAAACGCTTCATCTCGAAGTCGTTCTCCGTCTGCGGATCGGCGAGCACGAGGAAGCTGTGGCGCTCGTCGCCGCCCGCGCGCGGGGTGAGCTGAAACTGGTGCGACAGTTCGCCCCCGGCCGGCGGGAGCGGCGCGTACAGCTGCAACGTGCCGGTCGCGCTCGTGGGCAGCGCGTATCCGGCGGGCGGGCACACCGTGACATACCCCTGCGTGCTCCACGACGCGAAGTCGAAGCGTCCGTCGGCGTCGACCTTCACCACCGTGCGGCCGTCGCTCACGCGGGCGCCGCGCACCGGTCGTGAGCCGGCGACCACACGGCCGCGCACCCGCACCGGTTTCCCCGCCGCACGCTCCGGCGTGAACGGCCGGTACGGGTCAGCGAGCAGGATCTCCGGGAGCGACAGCGCGGCGCCGACGCCGGCTACGCGGACGAGAAATTCGCGGCGAGATGTCATGACGTCTTCCTATGGAATGCCCCAATCTGTCCACGCAGCAGGCGCAGCGCGCGCGACCGCGCGCAACGAAACGGTTTCGACTTCCCTCCCTCACAACGTCCGCGCCGCGCGAAACGCGCGCCGATACGCGAGCGGACTGACGCGCACCTCCCGCCGAAAGTGCACGCGCAGGCTCACCGCAGATCCGAAGCCACAGTCGCTGGCAATTCGGTCCATGCCGAGGTCAGTCTCCTCGAGCAGCAGCTGCGCCGCCGCGATGCGCTGGCGCAGGAGCCATTGCAGCGGCGTCGTCCCGGTCTCGGCCAGGAAGTGCCGTGCGAAGCTACGCACGCTCATCGTGGCGTGCGAGGCCATCTGCGGCAACGTCAGCGGCTCCGTCAGGCGCGCCTGCATCCACGCGCGTGTCGCGTCCAGCGGGCGGGTCGCCTGGTCGGGGAGCGCACGCCGGACGAACTGCGCCTGCCCGCCACTGCGGTGCGGGGCCACCACCATGCGTCTCGCCACCGCATTGGCGACCGCCGCCCCGTAGTCCGAGCGCACGATGTGCAGGCACAGGTCGATCCCCGAGGCGATCCCCGCCGAGGTCAGGATGTTTCCCTCGTCCACGTACAGCACATCGGGGTCGCACGTCACGGCGGGATAGCGGTGGGCAAACTCCGGTACGTCGATCCAGTGAGTGGTGGCCCGTCGTCCATCCAGCAATCCCGCCTCGGCCAACACAAACGCCCCTGTGCAGATCGAGACGAGGCGCACCCCCCGTGCGTGCGCGCGCTGCAGGGCGCGCAGCACCTGCGGCGCGATCGGGCGCTCCAGGTCATCGATCCCGGGGACGACGATCGTCTGGGCGCCACGCAGCGCCGCCAGGCCGCGAGGCACCACGATCGAAAAGCCGATGGAGGTCTGCACCTCGCCCGGCTCCGCCGTGCAGAGCGTCATGACGTAACGATCCAGGCCGAGATCGTCGCGCGGATAGCCGAAGATCTGCGACGGCACCGCGAGGTCGAACGGAACCACCGACGGCAGCACGAGCACCGCCACGCGATGCGGGGAGAAGGTCATGGCCGAAACGTATCGGTGAATGGCATTTCTGCCACTCGCTCCGGTCAGCGCTCCGGGGACAATTTCCGGAACCCCTTCTCCGACCCTGCGACTCCGATGATGCCTCGCCGCCGCCACCACGCCTTCGCCCTTCTCATCGCCCTCGCGACCGCTGCCGCCTCCGCGCAGGGGCAGGGGCAGGGGCAGGGTTCATCCCGCGCCGCGACGTCGCCACTGTCGCTCGACTCGATGGTCGTCTCGACCGAGTGGCTCGCCGCGCGCCTCAGCGATCCTCGCGTCGTGGTCGTCGAGGTGACGGTGAACGACAGCGCGCGGGCCGTCGCCATTCCGGGGTCGCGCTTGGTATCGTATCGCCGCATGGCGGTGATTCGCGACAGCATCAACAACGAATTGCCGACGGTTGACTCGCTGCGGGCGCTGGCCGAAGCGCTCGGCATCTCCGACGACACGCGCGTCGTGGTGTATGCCGACGAGGCCCCGATGGCCACGCGACTCCTCATGTCACTCGACTACATCGGGCACACACGCTTCTCGTATCTCGACGGCGGGTTGGTGAAGTGGCAGGCGGAGCGTCGCCCGGTCGTGTCGGTCGAACCCACGATCACCCGCGGGTCCATCACCCCTCGCCCACGCCCTGAAACGGTGGTGGCCGCCGACTGGATCACCCCGCGACTCGGCAAGCCCGGGTTGGCGCTCATCGATACGCGGACCGACGGCGAGTACAACGGGACCGGGAACCGGAGCGGCATGCCGAGCGCGGGGCACCTGGCGGGGGCGCGACAGCTCGAGTGGGAAACGCTCTTCAGCGGGCACGACGGGTTGCAGCTGAAGCCACTGCCCGAACTGCGCCGCCTCTTCGACGAGCGGACGAAGGGCGGCGATACCGTCGTGACCTACTGCTGGGTCGGGTACCGCGCGAGCGCGACGTACTTCGTGGCGCGGCTGCTCGGCTACGATGCGCGGCTGTACGATGGCTCCTACCAGGACTGGCAGCGGCGCAAGCTCCCCACCAAGGCCGGCACGACGCCCTAACGAGAGAGACGAAGGGGTCGGCGCCATGCACCGACCCTTTCCCCGTGGCCTCACGACACCGGCTTCGCCCCGAACCGCCCGAACCAGCTCTGCATGTAGAGCATCGTGCGCATCCAGTTGGACGGGCGCGACTCGGTGCCGTGCCACTCCCCCTCGAAGCGCAGCATCGTCGTCGGGATCCCGCGCAGCTTGAGCGCCGAGTAGAGCTCTTCGGACTGCGGGATCGGCGTGCGCAGGTCGAGCACCCCGGTCATGAACAGCGTCGGCGTCTTCACCTTCCCGGCGTGAAAGACCGGCGACTTCTCCAGCCACTCGTTCGGCGACTCCCAGAACGGGCGGTTGAAGAACGAGTGCGAGAAGAGCGGCACGTCCGATCCCCCCGCCATGCTCGTCCAGTTGGTGATCGGGCAGCGCACCGCGGCGCCGGCAAAGCGCGTGGTGTGGGTGATGATCCAACTCGTGAGGATTCCGCCGCCGCTGCACCCTGACACGTAGAGCTGCGCCGGGTCGACGAGGCCGCGCGCCACCACCGTATCGACCCCCGCCATGAGGTCGTCGAAGTCGGGCCCGGGGTAGTTCTTGTCGATCGCCGTCATGAAGGCGTTGCCGTAGCCGGTGGAGCCGCGCGGGTTGGTGTACAGCACCACGAAGCCGGCGCCGGCGAAGGCGTGCCACATGGGGTCGAAGTTGGTGCCATACATCCCCTGCGGCCCGCCGTGGATCTCGAGAAGCATCGGGTACTTCTTCGACGCATCGTAGTTGGGAGGCTTCACGATCCACCCCTGCACCTTCGTCCCGCCGGTCGAGCTGTACCACACCTCTTCGACCGTGCCGAGTTGCTTGTCGGCGACGAAGTCGGCGTTGATGTCGGTGATGCGCGCGACGTCGGCCCCCTTTGGCGTCAGCGTGATGCGGGCGACTTCCAGCGGGCGCGACACGTCGGTCACGGTCCCGATCATCGTCCCGGTCGTGCTCCGGTTGCCTAACGTGACCTGGTGGGCCCCGCTCGTGATGGCGCGCGTGGCACCGCCGCTCACCGGCGCAAAGACCACGTTCTTGCTCCCGCGGTCGTCGGGGGAGAAGTACAGCCCGCTCCCGTCCGGCGCCCAGAGCAGCGCCCCCATCCCGAACATCGCCGGGTCCCGGTCGAGCGTCGGGGTGATCTCACGCTGGTTGGAGCCGTCGAGGTTCATCACCCAGAGCGACGTGGTGCGCATCGTCATCTTCGTGGGCCCGTGCCCGACGTACGCGATCATCTTGCCATCGGGCGAGACGACCGGCTTGAGCCACTGCCCCTCCGACGGCGACAGGCGCGTCGGCGTCCCCCCTGCCAGGCGCTGCGCATAGATCGTCCCCGCGTGCAGCATCGTGTCGGCCTGGCTCGGCGTCGTCGCCTCGAACACCACCGTCTTCCCGTCGGGGGTCCAGTCCCAGTTGCCGGCGCCGAAGGCGATCCCGTCGTAGCTCGCCCCCACGCCTAACGGCGGCATCGTCACCTGGTGCAGCGTCCCACCGTCGGCCGGCACGGTGAAGAGCTGCCGGCTCCCGCCGCGCGCAAAGCCGGCGCGATCGAGGCGATAGTGCAGCTGGTCCACCACGCGCGGTGGCGCCACCCACGTGGCGTTAGGCGGTGGGGGCGGAAGCTCGACGTTCCACGGCGTCTCGCTCCCGACGAACATGATGAAGCCGATCGACTTCCCGTCGGGGGCCCAACGGATCGCCGCCGGCGCCTCGCTCACGCGCGTCACCTGGCTCGTCGCCCCCTCGGCGTCCATCCACCGCACGAAGAGCTGCGGCCCCTTGGGGTTCTCTCCCATCGCCACATAGGCCAGGCGCGTTCCGTCCGGCGACCAGACGGGGTGCGACCCCTCCACGAGGAAGCGATGCTTCGTCCCGTCGGCGTTCATGATCCAGAGCGCCCCGGTCCACTCGTCCTTCACCTTGTCGATGAAGCCGCGCGTGTAGACCACCTGCTTACCATCGGGCGAGATCTGCGGGTCGGAGGCTTGCTCGAGGTCGAGATAGTCGGCGGCGCGCATCGGGTGAGGGCGCTGCGCGTGTGCCTCAGCTGCAACGGTGGTGAGTGCCGCGAGGAGCGACGCGGCCAGCAGCCGCGCGACGCTGCGGCGCATGCGGGGAGTAGTCATGGGAGCCCGGAGGAGTGGAAAAGTGGAGGCGCCCTATCGGCGCCGCATGAATCCAACGCTGTCGAGCAGCAGGTAGCGCCCCCGCGGCTCGTCTTCGCTTCGACTGTCGACGTCGATTCGCATCCGCCGCGCCACCCCGCTGGCGTCCACCGCCCCCGGCGGCCACGTCGGGAGCCCGGCGCCGTTCGGGTCGCCTGACGTGATGAAGTTCGCGAAGTAACCCTGCATCGTCGCCGAGACCCGATGGTCGTCCGGCGTCCAGGCAAAGGCGCGGTTGAGCGCGAGGTTCCCCATCGCGTACTCGATTTCGGCCGAATGCACCGCCCCCGTGGGGAGCGGGGCGTTGCTCCCCGACGTCGGCGTGGGGCGCGGGCGCGCATAGAAGTAGCGCCAGACCGGCTGGCCGCCGGTGCGCGCGTGCTCGTCGAGCCACTTCCACGTGCCGTGACCGATGAACTGGTCGCCCGCGAGATCAGTCAGCGACTGCATCGCCTCGGCATCCGTGGCGATCGGGTAGTGCCGCGCCGCCTCGCTGGCCTTGTCCCCGAAGACGCGCGCGAAGACGGCGCGCGCGCTGTCGCTCGTTGGCGGGGTACGCAGCAGCGCGCGCCACGACGATTCCTCCGAGTTCCATCCGGCCAGGAGCGGGACGCGCGCCTGCCGCCCCGCGGCGAAGGTGGCCGTGGGCGCCTCGGTGATGAACCACCCATCGACGATCGGCCAGAACCCCGGTGTCCCCGGTCGCGCCGTTGCGGCCAGCAGCTCCATCGCCGAGAGTGCGCGCAGGTCGCCGAGCGACGTGGCACCTAACGACGCGCCGAACGTCGCGCCCTGCCGCTCGGCGTCGGCCAGCGGCGCCCCCGTCAGGAAGGCCCCGCTCTCCCCGATCGCCCGCGCGAAGAGCCCGCGTGCGCGTGGCGAGACCATCTGCGCGGTCACCGAGAACGAGCCCGCCGATTCCCCCGCGATCGTCACCTGCGCCGGGTCGCCCCCGAAGGCGGCGATGTTGTCGCGCACCCAGCGGAGCGCGGCCCACTGGTCCATCAGCCCGTAGTTCCCCGACGCCTTCCCCGGCGACTCGGCCGAGAGTTCGGGATGTGCCAGGAAGCCGAAGATTCCAAGCCGGTAGCTCATGGTGACGACGACGATGCCGCGCGCCGCCATGCGCTCGCCATCGTAGCGCGGTTCCGAGCCATCGCCGGCAGAGAAGCCGCCACCATAGAAGTAGACCAGCACCGGCCGGCGCGTGCTTGCACCTGTCGGTGGCACCCACACGTTGAGGTACAGGCAGTCCTCGCTCGTCCCCGCGTTGCGGAAGACCATGTCGTCGAAGACGCGACGCTGCATGCACTGTGCGGCGAAGCGATTGGCCGCGCGCGTGCCACTCCATTTGGTCGTCGGCTGCGGCGCCTTCCAGCGCAGATCGCCCACGGGCGGCGCGGCGAACGGAATCCCGCGGAAGACGTGGACTCCGCTCGCGGCCACGATGCCGCGCACGGCACCATCCTTCGTGCGAACTACCGGCGGAGCGTACCGTACGCTCACGCCCTGCGCCGCGACACGGAGAGGGCTCAGCGAGTTGCCAACCCCGCAGAGCATGAGGAATCCGACAAGCCGTCGCATCGCCATGGCCATGGCCTTGTGTTGTGCTGGTTAGGCGCCGCGCCGCACGCGACGCATCACGAGACGTCCATCAGGAGTGGCCTCACATCGTAACGCCGGACGAGGGGAGGCCTGGTGTCGGTGCGCGTGCCGTTGATTGGGTGCGGCTCCCAATCGGCGAGCGCCGCATTGCTGCTCACCATGATGAAGGCAAGTCCGCGCTGCCGCCAGCGACCGCCGCATCAACCGAGTCCCCGGTGGGGACTGTCGCCGATGTTTCTGGTGGCTCAGGTGGTACGATGCACGAGGGGAGCCTGTATGTTGTCGCCGACCGACTTCGTGCGGCACCGGCACTGCGTGCGCTGGTCGGCGCACTCGACTCCAGCTCTTCACCTTTCGCGAGATGCGCCATGCGATGGACGCGGCGTTGGGTTCAACTCTGTGCCCTGGCGGCCGCGCTCAGCGGCGGCGCGACGAACGCGCGCGGGCAGCAGCTGACGGCCTTCCAGCATGTCCGCCTGATTGATGGGCGCGGCGGCAACGTCGCCGAGTCCATGACCGTCGTGGTCCGCGGGCACACGATCGTGGCCGTCGGCCCATCGTCCACGACGCGCGTACCGAGCGGCGCCACGGTCGTGCCGGGGCGCGGACGCACCCTCATGCCGGGGCTCGCCGACATGCATGTGCATCTGCTCGGCGGGTGGGACGGGGAGCACAGCGACATGCTCGGCTTCGCCGGCTTTCTGGATGCGCTGCTCTACGCCGGCGTCACGACGGCGCATGACATGGGCAATGTCCTCCCGTACGTGCAGCAGCTGAAGCAGGAGGTGAGCGCCGGACAGTTGCGCGGACCGCGATTGTTCATGGTGGGGGCACTCGTCGACGGTGTCGCGCCGGCGTGGCCTCCGGTGTCCTACGCCCTTCGATCCGCGGAGGACGCGCCCGGTGTGGTGCGCGAGATGAAGCGCAGCCGCGCGGACCATATCAAGGCGTACACAGGCCTCGATGAAGCCATGGTGACCGCGCTGGTGCGCGCCGCGACGGCGGAGTCGTTGCGGGTCGTCGCCGATCTTGGGCCGGCGAACGGATCTGACATGGGCCTGCGTGCGGGGATTGCCGCGTACGCGCATGCTGGCACCGAGCTCATGGCCGACTCGACCATCGCGCACATGCGCGCGCGGGGCGTGTCGACCATCTCGACGCTTGCGGTGCACGAGTCATTCAGCGAACGGCGCCTTGCCGATCTCGCGTTCTTGCGCTCGCCGCTGCTGGCCAACGTCATGCCGCCGGCGTTCGTGAGCGCGCTCATCACGTATGCGCGTCGCCCGCTCACACCGAGCGACTCGGCGCGGCGGCGGCGCCTCACCACCGATTTCGAGAACGCGAAGCGCAATATCCTGCGGTTGCATCAGGCCGGCGTGCCGATCGTCGCCGGTACGGACGCGCCGTATCCTGGCGTGTACTACGGGGAAGGGCTCCATCGCGAGCTCGAGTTGCTCGTGGAGGCGGGGCTCTCGCCGCTTGACGCAATCCGCAGCGCGACCAGCAATGCCGCGGAGTTCATGCGCGACAGCACATGGGGCGTCATTGCGACCGGTCGCCGCGCCGATCTCGTGCTCGTGGAGGGGAGACCGGATCAGACGATCTCCGATACCCGTCGCGTAGTGGCGGTGATGCAGGCAGGGCGTCTGCTGCGGCGAGCACAACTCACGCACGCGGCGCAGCGGCGCGCGACCGGCGGCACGTGAAACTCCGCGTCCGCTAAGCGCGTCATGCCGCCATAGCGGGCTTCACTCATGGACACGGAGTCGGCGTGCGACGAGTTCATGTCACGATGATCGGCCTTTGCCTCGTGTGTCAGTCTACGCCAGCCCTGGCGCAGACGCGGCTCGACACGCTACGCACGAATTCGCGTGCCCTGCTCATTCGCGATGGCCTCAGCCGTTTCGACTGGTGGGTCGAGCCCGGTCCACAACCCGACACCTACCACACGAACTTCCCGCTCGTCGGCGGAGCAGTGACGTTCTACGCCGAGCGCGATTCGCTCACCGTGTTGGTGCGGCCGGGGGAGCATCGTGACTTCATCGTACGGGTGCGCGACAGCATCGACGTCGTGACGCGCGTGAGCGCCACCGCCGCCTACCCGCGTCCGCGCATCGTGAGCGGCGATACGCTGGCCGTGCAGATTGTGCCGTTCACCGTGCGCGACAACCGCATCTATGTCGACGGCACCATCAATGGCTCCGGGCCGCTGGTGATGCAGTTCGACCTTGGCGCCGATGGGCTCAACTTCAACAAGGACAAACTCGCCAAGGCGCCCAACATCCCGTGGGAGGCGACCGATGTGCTGGTCAACTCCGAAGGGCGCAACACGGTGCCGTCGAGTCGTCAGGTGACCATTCGGCTCGGCGCGATGGAGTGGACCGGACAGGCGATCGTACAGACGGGGAACATGAAGGGGTACGAAGACGCAATCTTCGGCAACTCGCTGTTCCGCGATCGCGTCGTCGAGATCGACTATGACCGGCAGGTGCTCCGCATCCACCCGACCATGCCGCCGATTGGCGCGGCCTTCGTCCGACATCCGCTCGCGCTCGACAACGGCGTGCGCCCGCTGATTCAAGGCGACCTCCTGGTCGATGGGGAACGCATCAGGGAGTGGTATCTGTTCGATACCGGGCACTCGGGCACGCTGCTCGTGTCGGCGCGTCAGAACCGCGACCACAAGCTCAGCGCGCGACTCGGTGCGTGGTTCGGCTTCGGCTCACGACGACTGTTCAAGGCGCGCGGCTTTCGCATCGGCGACGTGGAGCTGCCGCCGGCCATGGCGGTGCTTGAGCGCAAACACGACGTCGATCAGGGCGCCAAGTACGGTGGCATACTCGGCAACGCCTGGCTTCGTCGCTTCAACGTCATCCTCGACAATCGGCAGGGCGCACTCTGGCTGGCGCCGACACGTGAGGCGAAGGGCGAGGTCGCGCAACGTTAGGCGGGTCTGCGAGATGCGTCTCCCCCACTTGTCCTTTTCCTGCAGCTCGCTCAACGTCCACCTCAAACGTGCCAAGGCGCGTGCGGCGCCGCGCCCGGCAGGCGCGGCCATCGATGCGCAGCGACGTCGGCGACGCTCAGTGCAGCAGCACCCAGGCGAACAGCGCGCTCAGTCCCGCGCAGGCCAGCGCGCCCCCCCACAGCCAGGGACCGCCCGCGCCGCCCGCCTTGAACAGGAGCATGGCGGCAACCACCACGCCAAGCACCGCTGGCAGGGGAATGATGAGGTCGATGAGACGGACCAACGGGCGCGCACTGGTGCCGCCCATCCGCACGCGCGCGATGGACCAGAGGATGAACCAGGGCAGTTGCAGGGCAGCGGCTAGTGCCGGCAGGCGCGGCGACAAGACGGCAGGGTCCATGTGGTAGCGGGGAGGGGGTGGCGCTCCGAATGATCGACGTGCACGATGGTCAGTCGGCTCGACGCGAATCGGGACGACGCTACACCGCGACGGCCAGCGCCGCCAGAACTGCGCGGGCCGCGCTCCACGCCATGTCTGCCCCCGAGGGAGGTGTGATGAGGTCGAACGATCCACCCGATGACGCCCGGCCCGCAGCGATCGACCAGCCGGCCGACGCGCCGGCCGATCCCGCGACGCCCGCCGTGCCGCCTAACGCGGAGCCCGACATGGACGCGATCCGCGAGGAGATCAACGCGCGGGAGCGAAAGGCGAACGCGGATCGCTTCCGTTCGATGGGGTGGTGAGACCAGCACGGTACGCTCGTCGCTTCCATGCCGTGACCGCCTGTACCAACCACTGTCAGGCCTCGGCGGGCACCGTCTCGCGTTTCGCAGTGGCGCGGAGCAAGGGCCACCACGACAGCCACAGTTCGAGCAACAGGAGTGGTACCACCCAGCTTGCCCATTCCCGGGTCGCGTCGCGGAGGTCGGCGTTGGTCACATAGAAGAACAGCCAATCCTGCGCGTCGAACATCAGACGGAGCCACACGAGCACCAGCGCGAGGCCATAGCTGCGAATCATGAACAGTCGGTGCGCGCGGAACTGCCTCCGTACGGCACAACGCCATGCCGCGAGCGTGAAGAACAGCCACAGGCCGCCGAGCAGCGCGAGGGGAAGACGCGACCCTTCGTACTCGCCCACGATCGCGCCAAGATAGATCGCCGTCAGCGCGGCAATCGACGCGCCGACGACGTACGCCCGACCGAGCCATCGGTGTAAGTCTGGGCGCTCCGATCGAAGCGACGCAATGAACTGCAACGGCGCGCCGACAATCACGGGCAGCGCGGCAGCCAGATGGGTCGCGTACCACAGTTGCTTGTTGAGCAACGTCGGGCCGAGCCGGTCCGGTACCACGAACCGATAGTGGATGGCACGATAGAGGTAGTAGCCGCTCAAGGCGACCACGAGCAGCCACCCCACACGCCTGGTGCCGCGTACAAGCGCAGTGTCCGACACGGTGTACCCCATGACAGGTGGGAGGTCGCCTAACGTGCAGGCCGAGCTCTGGCCGAGGGTCGTGACGCGGCGGCGCAGCTGCGGCCAGCCATGGCTCGGCGGGCTCTTGTTCCCGGTGTGTCGACCGCGGCAGGGGAGTTACGCCGCGCGGGGCTCGTAGTCAACCAGCGCCCGGACGCCAGGCGCCGCATGCAGGCGCGTGCGATGGTCGTAGCGGACGGAGTGTCGCAGCGCTGTCGCGAAGGACGGGGTCGGTGGCGAAGGTGGCCCCAATTCATCCGGGAATGTCCGGTCTCCGTCAGCAAACACGCCAAGCGGCTCACGAGGTGCACCACGATGCGGCCACCGTACGCATCGTTAGGTCTGCGAGACCGCACCGTGCGCCGGTGCTCGCGAGGCAGGGCATTGGGGACTATACTCAGTCCCGCCCGATGGATATGCCTCACCGGGTGCCGCCTCGTGACGACGACGACGCGGCGGATACTCTCGACAGATGAGCGCACCATGAACGAAACCGAAGTGGGACCGCTGTCGCGTCGCAACTTCCTGGCGACGATGAGCGCGGGCGCGCTCGCGGTGTCGTCGGGAACCGTCGCGCCGTGGCAGCGCGATCCCGCCCCAACGGCGACGACCGACGCGGGGGTCGTGCGCGGCACGCTCTCGCCGGCGGGTGTCGCCGTCTTTCGGGGAGTTCCCTACGCGGCGAGCACCGAAGGGCGCAATCGCTTCCGTCCCCCGGCACCGGTGACGCCGTGGACCGGGGTGCGTGACGCGCTCGAGCCGGGGGCCATCGCGCCGCAGAACGACGACGACCGCATGGGGCTCTTCGCACGCTACCGGCAAGGCGAGGACTGCCTCAACCTCAACGTCTGGACTCCCGCGCTCGATGGCGCGAAGCGTCCCGTCGTCGTCTTCATGCACGGCGGCGGGTTCGCGACGGGGGCAGGGAGCCTCGGCCTCTACGACGGGACGATTCTCGCCAAGGCCCACGACGTCGTCGTGGTCACGATCAACTACCGGCTCGGCATCCTCGGCTTTCCCCCGTTCCAGCTCCACGGGAGCGACGTCTCGAGCAACCTCGGCGTGCTCGACGCGATGGCTGCGCTCGAGTGGGTGCAGCGCAACATCGCCGCCTTCGGCGGTGACCCCGCGCGCGTGCTGCAGTGCGGGCAGTCGGCCGGGGCGATGATCTCGGCCGCGCTCGGCGTGATCCCGGATGCGGCTCCACTGTATCAGCGGGCGGCGCCATTCAGCATGCAGGCACTGGTGACGCTCGACCGCGAACGGCAGGCCCGGTTCACCCATGAAGTCCTCGCCGCGTTAGGCCTCGGGCCAAAGGCACTGCCGACCCTTGCGAGCCTCCCCTTCGCCGACCTGCTGCGCGCCCAAGACGTCGTGCGCGCCCTGGGGATCGCCGCGATCGATCCCGAGGACCAGATGCGCTGGCCCTTCTCGTTCAACCACGACGACGTCACCTTTCGCGACGATCCGGCGACGTCGATCGCAAAGGGGCGGTACCGCAATGTCCCCACGCTCATCGGGGCGACCACCGAGGAGCTCCTGCTCTCGCCGGCGCAGGAGCGCGCCAACCCCACGGCGCGCGCGCGGCTGGCGCAGGACGGCTATCTCGCGGCGTTAGGCACGCACATCGGGGCGGAGCGCGCCGCGTCGATCTGGTCGACCTATCGCGCCGCGTATCCCGACGCATCCGAGCTCGACGTGGCTGGGCTCATGGAGACCGACCGCCTCTACCGCATTCCCGCGCTGCGCATCGCCGAGTCGCTGGCGCCCCGCCATCGGTCGTGGAGCTATGCGATGGCCTACCGGGGGACGGGTCCCGTCTTCAAGGGGGCACATCACGCGATTGACCTCCCCTTCTGGTTCGGCGCGCTGCGCTACCCGCAGGTCGCGGCCATCTTCCTCGGACACGAAGCCACGCCAGAGGAGACCGCGCTCTCGGGGGCGATGCAGCGCACCCTCGTCGACTTTGCACGTGACGGCCGCGCGGACTGGGCGCCGTACGACGCCATTCGACGCACGACCAAGCGCTTCGATCTCGCAATCACCGTGGAGTCCGATCCGCAGGGCGCAACCCGCAAGAGCTGGGAGGGGTTGGTGCGCTAGACCGACTTCCCATCGCACGCGGCCTGAGAGCGGAGTCAGTCGCCGTTCGAGAGCCCGAAGCACCGACGCACGCGAAGGTCGGTGTCGGCCTGCTTCGCTACCGCGACCGTCCGCACGAACCCGCCGTTAGCTCGTGAGGGATCAGCACGCCTGATAGTACACGTCCTGCGGGCATCGGCCTAACGCTAATCGCTCCACCGGACGTCGGGCTCGGCCGCTCAACGCCGAACGAGCTCCGACAGCCACGCCCCCGTGGTCGACACTCGCCGGTCGGGAAGCACCCCGGTCGCATTGTGCCCGCCCTCCGGCAGGCGCCCAGAGGTCGCGATGAGCGGCATCACCAGCGTCTGTCCCATCGACGCACACCCCACCCGCGAGAGGAACGTCGACTGGTAGTCGATGCTGCCACCGGTCGGCGCGCCGACGATCGTCGCGCGTCCCATGCGCCGGGCCCAGAGCACGACCTGCTCGGCCGCCGAGACGGTTGAGCCGTCCGTGAGGACGAAGACCTGCTGGTCCTCGCGCGGACGCCGTCGTGGCGCCGGCGGCGGCTGCACGCGCGCGTTTGGATCGAACGGGATGAGTTCCCCGGGACGCGCGCGCAACCGATCGACCAGTCCCTTGGGTGCCCACCCCATGCGCTCCCACACGGCGATCATCGCGGGCGAGCTGCGCACGAGCGCGTCCGCAGGTGTCGGAGCATCCTCCTCTCGGGACAGCAAGCGGTCGCCCCACAGAAGGGGAAGCAGCGGCAGCACCTGTCCCGAACTCCCGCCCTCGTTGCCACGCAGGTCGATCACCACCCGTCGCCGCTCGCGCAGGCGATCCCATTCGCGGTCGATGCTCGCGGCGAGCGCGGGGCCATGTGACGGATCGAAGGTCACGAC
The DNA here is from genome assembly GCA_016719105.1 of Gemmatimonadota bacterium. Taxonomy (NCBI): domain Bacteria; kingdom Pseudomonadati; phylum Gemmatimonadota; species Gemmatimonadota bacterium. The sequence continues at coordinate 33,025 of JADKAQ010000019.1, forward strand.
GGAGACGACTGCCGTCGAGTCGTCGGGGAAGGCGACGAGCGGACGTCGCGGGTCGAGCGTATCAACGAACGCCAGCGCCTCGGCGGGATCGACGCGGCCCCAGAGCAGCGGCGCCATGCGGAGGAGCGCGCCTCGGGAGAACTCCACCGGCGACGTCCGCGGGTGGAAGGCATCGTCCCAGACCGTGGAGATCCACTCGCCGTTCACGCGGACAAACTCGGCGCGCACCTGCCCTGGCATCCAGGGTCCGCTATCGACGGCCATCACCACGCCGGTCGCGCGATCACGCGCGTCGTCGTCAGCGATGACGGCGATGCGGTATCCCGGTCCGCGCCAGATCCCCTCGACGGGCGCGAGTGCGATGCCGCGCGTGCGCTTGGCGCGCAGCGAGTCGCGCACCGCGCGCTCGTTCCATGGGTCGCGCGCCGAGATCGCGTGCCGCGGGCGAGCGCCGCGGCGCGCGGGCAGGCCAGCGGAGTCGCCCGCGGGGCGGTCGACGATCAGCAGGTGTCCGTCGCGGAAGAAGCGGACGAGGCGCCGCAGGAGTGCCGAGCAGGCGCGCGCGTCGGCACCGTCGGCGTGCGGTCGCAGCGAGTCCACGTGCGCGCGCCACGCGAGAGAGCGCGCGTCGCGCACCTCGAGCGGAAAGGCGACGTAGTCGGTCTCGATCGCCGTGACGGTCCGCGCGAATATCGCCGCGCATTCGCACGGCAGATCCGGACGTGGTGGCTGCGCCGGGAGCGGGGCGGCGTCGAGTGCGACGAGGAACAGGGCGGTGACCATCGCGGCGCGCCGCGCGATGCGCGCGGGTCCGGCGACGGTGCGGGCGCGGACGGACTGCGGAGTGGATGATGTAGGCATGCTCACCTCACACCCGCCGACCGAGATCCGCTTACCGGCGCGCCGCCTAAGCGCACTCGGCCCGGCCGGTGTGATAGCATACAAGATGCCCTCCGCAGTCTCCTCACACGACGCCGAGTCGTTCGAACGCCTCTATCGGGCGCACCGGGAGCAGGTCTTCGCGACCTGCTTCCGGCTGTGCGGCGACCGCGTGAAGGCGGGCGAATGGATGCAGGACGTGTTCGTGCGCATCTGGGAGCAGTGGGATGCGCTCGACGATCCGGGGAACGCGGGCGGATGGGTGCACCGCGTCACGCTCAACACGGTTTTCAACGTGAAGCGGGCCGACCGGCGCAGGCTGTCGCGGGTCGCGCTCGCCGACGACTTCGCCTCCGCGCTCCCCGAGCCATCCGTGGGAGGTGCGTCGGCGTTCGCGACCCCGACACCGATACGCCGCATCGCGCTCGACCGTGCGATGGAGACCCTCACGGGCCGGGCGCGCGAGGTCTTCGTCCTGCACGACGTGGAAGGCCTTCCCACGGACGAAATCGCTCACCTCCTGCACATGGCGCCGAGCACGGTGCGGGTGCAGCTCTCCCGCGCGCGCGCGCGGCTTCGCGAGGCGCTCTCGACATGAAGGATCATCCGGACGACCTCGCGATCCGTGAGGCGGCGGCGCTCGAACGGCAGCGGACCTATGGGGCCCCCGATCTCTGGCCGCAGATCGCGGCGCGCACCATCCACCGGGATGCGGTGCGGCGGGAGGTACTGCGGTCACTTCGACGGCCGCTCCTGCTCTGGCTGCTCGTCGCGTTCGGGCTGGGCGTCGCGGCCACCGAGACGGTACGGACGCTCAGCGCTCGTGCGGCGGCGGCAGCGGCGGCCGTGCCGCGTCGTGAGGTTCCCTAACGAGGACGCGCAACCGCTGCCGATTCATCACCATCATTCACGGCACGCGCCCCACCCGCCCCGGCGTCCACGGCGCCCCCGCCGCCTCGAGCGCCGCACGCAACCGCGCGACGTCCCCATCCACGAAGGCGCGCCACTCGCGCGCAACCGCGGCCAGCTCGCCCTCGGCCAGCTCCGCCTGCTCCCGCTGTGTCGCCGTCGCCGGCAGCCGCGTGCCGAACGTGCTCGTCGCGGTCCACACCCGTTCCGAGATGGACCGCTCGTTCGACTGGTTGAGGCGCGCGCGCGCCGGGTCGCCGCTCAGGCGGCGCTCGAAGCCGGCCAGCGACGCCATGATCGAATCGAGCTGCGCGTGCAACGCCGGTGCGGCGCGCGGTGTGGCGATCAGCGTCGCCCGCACGCGCCGCAGTTCGCCGTGCAGTTGCCCAATCTCCGACTCGGTGATCGCGAGTCGTCGCGCCAGCTCGGCCACGCGCTCCTGGAACGCCGCGGCGGCCACCAGGTCCACGTTGCCGCGCACGTTAGGCACCGACTTCACCTCGAACCCCTGCGCCGCGCCCAGCTCGCGCACCCCACTCGCCGACACCAGCACGAGCTGCGCCGAGTAGCGCCCCGGTGCCACCAGCGGGCCCGTGGGCTCCCCGACCCAGGGGGGCTGGAACGCCGGCCGCTCGAGCCGCACCGGCTCGGGGCTTGGGCCCCGCAAATCCCACGCGATGCGATGCAGCCCCGCGCGCGCCGGCACCTCGAGCGTGCGCACCCGACGCCCGGTGGCATCGCTCACCACAACGAGCACCGTGGGGCCCGACTCCAGCGCCTCCGCGCGCAGCCGGTCGTAGCCGGGGAAGGGCGAGTCGATCCCTCGCGCGCGTTGCGCCTGCTCTGCCGCACGCCGCGATTCGCGCGCCGTAGCCGGCAGCTCCGTCAGGTACACGGTGAGCAGCGCGCCAAACGGCGTGTTCTCGGCGGTGAAGTCATCGCTCCCCAACTCAGGGCGTCCCGCGGCCTGCGCCACCTGATAGGGGACGAACCACCACGCATCGCGCACGGGAAGCAGCGCGCCGCCATCGGCGCGCGCGCCGGCGGCGACCGCGCGTAGCGGCGTGTAGTCGTCGAGCACATAGAAGCCGCGCCCGAACGTCGCGGCGACCAGATCGTTGTCGCGCCGATGCAGCTTGATGTCGCGCACCGCGGTGGTCGGCATCCCCCCGGTCAGCTTGTGCCAGTTCGTGCCGCCGTTGGGCGTCCAGTACACGCCGAACTCGGTCCCCGCAAAGAGCAGCTCGGGGCGCACGTGATCCTGCTGCACGGCCCAGACGATCGTGCCGCGGGGCAGGTCGCCGGCAATCGAGCGCCAGCTACGGCCCAAGTCACTGCTCGTGAACAGATAGGGCGCAAAGTCGCCCATCTTGTGGTTGTCGGCCGCCACGAAAATCGTGCGGGCATCGTGCACCGACGTCTCCACATCGTTCACATACGAGAGCGCTGGCAAGCCGGGGAGCGCCGCCGCGCGCGTCCAGGTCGCGCCGCCGTCGCTCGTCACCTGCACCAGCCCATCATCGGTGCCGACGACAAGGGTGCCAGCTGCAACGGACGACTCGCTGATCGACGTCGTCGTCGCATACTTCGACATCGCCGCATTGTCGTGCAGCGCGTCCACGCTCCAGGTGCGGCCGTAGAAGCGTTGCGCGTAGCGCTCCTGGCCGAGCGTGAGGTCGGGGCTGATGGCCGTCCAGCGGTCGCCACGGTCATCGCTGCGCCAGATGCGCTGCGACCCGAAGTAGACGCGCGAGGGCTGATGCGGGCTCACCATGATGGGCGAGTCCCAGTTCCAGCGCTCGGGCGGGTCGCCCGCCCTGCCGCGCGGTTGGATCGTCACCAACTCCTCGTTGCGCCTGTCGCGGCGGAAGAGGAAGCCTTCCTGCTCCATCATGTAGGCGATGTCGGGGTCGCCGGGCTCGAAGGCCACCCCGTAGCCGTCGGCACCTAACGGCACGTACCAGTCCTGGTTGCGGATGCCGTCCTGGTTCATCGTGCGCGACGGGCCGATGTAGGTCCCCATGTCCTGCGCGCCGCCGAGGACGTCGTAGAACGGGGCGCGGTCACTCAGCGCCACCTTGTAGAACTGCGACGCCGGAATGTTCGGGAAGTGACGGAAGCGCTTCCCTTCGTCGAACGTCTCGTAGAGGCCGGCGTCGGTACCGACGAGCATGTGGCGGCCATCGGCGGGGTCGATCCACATGGCGTGGTTGTCGCTGTGCTTGTCGTGCCCGCTCTCCAGGTTGGTGAAGGTCGCACCGCCGTCGCGCGTCACCTGAAGGAAGACATCCATCTGGTACACGAGGTCGGCGTTCACCGGCGACGCCTCGATCTCCTGGTAATAATGCGGTCCCGTTCCCCCCGAGATGTAGCTGTTGCGCTTCTCCCAGCTCTCACCCCGGTCGCGCGAGCGGTAGAAGCCTCGCTCCTCGGCGTTCGCCTCGATCGTGGCGTACACCAGGCGCGGATCGGCCGCGGTGACGGCGAGCCCGATCTTCCCCTTGTCACCGGCGGGGAGCCCGGCGCTCACGCGCCGCCAGGTGCGCCCGTTGTCGGTGGACTTGTGGATGCCGGAGCTCGCGCCGCCGGCGAGCAATCCCCATACGTGGCGCCGCCGCTGGTACGAGGCGGCGTACACGACATCGGGATTGGACGGATCGAACTCCAGGTCGGTGACGCCAGTGTGTTCATCGATGGACAGCACCGCCGTCCACGTGGCACCGCCGTCGGTGGTGCGATACGCGCCGCGCTCACCACCGGCCGACCAGAGCGGCCCCTCGGCGGCGACGAGCACCGTGTTGCCGTCACGCGGATCGATGAGGATCTTGCCGATGTGCTGCGACTGCGGGAGCCCCATGCGCTGCCACGTGTGGCCGGCATCGCGGCTTTTGTACACGCCATCGCCCCACCCCACGTGGCGCCCGCTGACGTTCTCGCCGGTCCCCACCCAGACGATCTCGGGGTGGGCAGGATCGATCGCCACCGCCCCGATCGAGTACGACGGCTGCGCGTCGAAGATGGGGGTGAAGGTCACCCCCGCGTTCGTCGTCTTCCACACACCCCCTGACCCCGCGGCCACGTACCAGGTGTGCCGGTCGCGCGGATGCACCGCCACATCGGCGATGCGACCGCCCATGAGCGCCGGACCGATGCTGCGGAGCGGTAGACCGCTGACGGCGGCCGGCGGGATAGGCGCCTGCGCCGCAGCCGTCGTCGCCGGGAGCATGGCGGCCGAGAGGACGAGGACGGAGACCAACGAGGCTCGCGCGATCATGATGGGAGCGAAACGTGGGGAGGGGCTGCGGTCGCTCGGGGCAGCGTCGCCTCGAGTGTTCCGCCGCGGGGAAGATCAGGCTGAGGGTGGTCGACGACGATCGATTCTGCAACTCGATTAGGTTCGTGTCCACGGCAACCGGCGAAGCACAGCTTCCCTGATCGCACAAACAGACAGAGACCCATGCGTACGTTCGGATGGCTCCTCGTCGCCGCGAATCTCATCGGAGCGGTGGCACTCCTTCTCGGCCGTGACGGCGGTGACGCCGCCACGCGTGGGCTGGGCCGCGGAGTCGGCGCCCTGCTGGCCGTCCTTGCCCTCGTCGCGGCTGTGCTCCTCTGGTGGGGGAGCCGCGCGAGTGGGCGGGGGATCGCCCTCCTCATCGCGGGCGCCCTCGTCCTGCTGCCGCCGCTCCTGCTCATCCTCTTCACGACCGATTCGGGTCTCGCGCTGCTCTATCCCTCGAGGCGCGGGATTCCCAAGCCGGGGGCGGTGGTCCGATACGAGTTTCCCGACGCAGCGACGCGTGAGGTGGCGCTGGCGCTGATCATGGAGGACTACGACCGCGTCGATAGCCTGATCAAGACGGCACAGCCGGACCTTGCCGCCCGCGACGAACGCGGACAGTCGCTGCTCGGCATCGCGACCCACCACGCCATGATCTACAGCGCCACGATGGAGAACCTCCGGCCGCTCCGGGCGCTGTTGGCCGCTGGCGCCGTCCCCCGACCCGATGACGCGGGCCGCGACGAGCTGATGATCACCAAGCTGGCCCGCGCGAGAGGTGAACCCGCCGCCGCGGCATTCGCGATGTTGCTCGAGGCCGGGCTGTCGCCGGACGAGCGCGACAGCGAGGGGCAATCGGCGCTCTTCGACAACTACCTCACGCCGGAGGCCGCGCGGGTTCTCGTGGCCCACGGCGTGTCGCGCGCGCCGCGACACACCAACGCGGCGCAGCAGGAGTGGTCACCCGTGACGTGGCAGACGGAGCGTGGCAACTGGGCCACCGCGCGCGTCCTGCTCGAGGCGGGACTCGCGCTCGACTACGCGTCGCCGCCGGGCTCGCGGTTTGCCCAGGTGATGGCAACCGCCCTGGAGGGTGCATCCGACGACGACCGTGCCGACGCCGACATGCAGGCGTTGGTGGCCGCAGCGGAGCGGGTGAAGTGAGGCGCCGTGGCGGCGGATAGAGGCTCGGGCTCTGTCAGTCCTGGCGGATGGCGCTCAGCGCGCTCCCCCGGACTGTGCGCCGCACCGGGAGCAACGTCGCCACGGCGGCAACCGCTACGAGCACGAGCGGAGCCAACACGAACGACGCCACCGTGAGCGAACCGACCCCGTACAGGATTCCGCGCATCAGGACGAAGGCACCGCCCGCACCGACGATCCCCAGCACACACCCCGCACCAACGAACCGCATTCCCTGTCCGAAGACGAGACGCGTGACCTTACCCTCCGTGGCGCCGAGCGCCATGCGGATCCCGATTTCGCGCGTCCGCTGCCCCACCGCCTGCGTCATCACGCCGTAGATCCCGATCGCTGCCAGGAGCAGGCCGATCGCTCCAAAGAAGCCCAGCGCACCGCCGGCGATACGTGCCGGGAGCAGGGAAGTCCCCATGTGCGACGTCATCGTCCGCAAGCCGGTCACGGGCATCAACGGATCCAGGGCCCGCACCTCGGCGCCGATGCTGGCCAATGCCGCCGCATCGCTGCCACGGTGCCGCACCACCACGCGCATCATCGAGAGCCACGCCTGCGCGTGGGCGAAGTACATGTACGCGGTGGGTTCCTCTCCCAGCGAACGATACTTCCCGGTGCCGACCACCCCGATGACGGTGAAGTCGCGGGTCCCCCGTCGCACGGTGCGCCCCACGGGATCCTGCCCGGGCCAGAAGCGCTCCACGAAGCGCTCGTTCACGACAACCACCGGAATGGAGGCGCTGTCATCCTGCGCCGTGACCTCGCGACCGGAGACCAGGCGGATGCCCATGGCCCGGAAGTATCCGGGGGTCACACTGGCGTGCAGGATGTTCATCCCCTCGCCTTCTGCCGGCGTGTAGCCGGGAATCTGCACTCGCGTGTCGGAACTCCCGATCCCCAACGGCAGCACGTCGACCAGCCCCACGTGTTCCACTCCGTTCAGCGCGCGCAGGCGATCCAGCAGGCTCCGGTAGAATTGCTCCGCGCGTTGGCGGTCGTACCCCTGGAGCGCGGGTGAGAGCGTCGCGGTCACCGCGCCCTCCGGCGAGAAACCCACCGCCACGGTCGTCGCCCGCTGCACGTTGGAGACGAACAACCCAGCGCAGGTCAGGAGGATGATGGACAGCGCGACCTGTGCGAGAATCAGGGCATCGCGCATTCGCGAGCGCGTCCGACCTGACTGCAACTCGCCCTTCAATCCGGGAACGAGCGACGGACGCGTCGCCTGCAATGCGGGCAGCATGCCGACGACCAGGCCGGCCATGAGCGACACCCCCATCGTGAAGGCGAGGACGCGACCGCTGAGCGAGATGTCCGGTCGGACCCCCAGGTCACCGATCGGAACCTGGATTGCGTTGACCACCGCGACCCCGCCTGCCGCGACGAGGAGTCCCGCCGCTCCCGCCACCCCTACGAACAGCAGGCTTTCGATCATCAGCTGGCGTACGAGGTGCCATCGACTTGCGCCGATCGCGAGCCGCACGGCCATCTCGCGCGCGCGGTCCCGGGCTCGCGCGAGGAACAGGCTGGCGACGTTCACGCACGCCAGCAGGAGGAGCACGAATACCACGCCTAACAAGGCACCCGAGATTCCGAGCTGGGCCGTCCGCATCGACGGATGCGTCCCGATCTCTGCGAGCGGAATGATGCGCGTTCCGCTGTTGCTGTACGGCTCCGGCCAGGCGGTCGCGAGCTCGCTGTTCACGGCCTCGAGGCGTGTCGCCGCCTGATCGCGCGTGACCCCCGGCCGCAGGCGAGCGATCACATTCAGGAAGTTCCGACCACGGTTGTCGAGAGACCCCGCGCGATCGGCGTCGAGCACTTCCATCTGCATGAGTGGGACGAACAGCGCTGGCTCCAGCATGGGTACGGTGCCTCGGAACACCGGTGGCGCGACACCGATCACCTCCATCGCCTGGCCATTGAGCTGGATCGTGCGTCCGACGATGGACGGGTCGCCACCGAAGCGACGCCGCCAGGTGCCGTCTCCGAGAACGACGACCGGATGTGCCCCGCGCCCGCTGTCCTCAGCAGGCACGAAGAATCGTCCGTGCGCCGGCTGCACCCCAAGCGTGGAGAAGTACGTCGCCGAGACCAACTGTCCGGAGAGAATCTGCGGTTGGTCGCCATCTCCGTGACTGAAGCCGGAGAAGGTCCAGGCAGCGACCTGCTCAAAGACGTCGGTCGTACGCTCCCGCACGTCCATGAAGTGGGGCACCGAGTTCGAGCCCCAGGATATCCCGGGTGCCGTGCGATAGAGCCCCACAACCTGCTCCGGTGCCCGGACGCCAGGGATAGGGCGCAACAGCAGGGCGTCCACCGCGGCGAACACGGCGCTGTTCAGCCCGATGGCAATGGCGATGGTCGCCACCACCAGGGTGGTGAAGAGCGGCCGGCGGACCAGAAGTCGAACGGCGAGGCGAAGGTCGTGAGCGAGGGTCATTGCACCTGGGACCACGATGAGGGCCGCACGAGACGGAATGACCCGATCCTACGTGCCAACGCAGCCGCCGATTCGGGAGTCGTCCCCCGAGACCGGCCGTTCGTACCTCGCAGCGGGCAGGCTCACCACCCCCGTCTGCGAAGAGGGCGTATCCTTCAGGGCCGACACCTGTGAGTGCTCACATCGTACGTCTCCCCATGACCTCGTCACGGACTCCCCTGATTCGTGTCTTGGGCACCGGCATGGGCGTCTGGGCAACGGTGCTCGTCCTCCATGTCGCGGCCGCCTACAGCGACATGCTGCGCCGCGGTGCGCCGGTGACGCTCCGCGAACTCCTGGGCGCATACCTCGTCGCGTACCTGCCATGGGTCGCGTACACCACCGTGCTGTACGGCGCGATGGATCGTCGACGCGCCGTGCTCAGCGAGCGCCGGTTCGTGGCGCAATGGTACGTCGCCAGTCTCGTCTTCTACCTCGTCCCCGAGGTCGCGTGGCAGGTCGCGGCGGCGACCCTGCGCAATGCGCCCGACCCCCTCTCGGCCTTTCTCCCCGCCTTTCGTCGGTGGCCGGCCGAGCTGTGGCTCCTGGACCTGGCGCTGATGACCGGGAGCTTTGTGGCGATCTACGCGCTCGTGGCCATGCGCGAGGCGCGCGCGCTACGTGAGCGCCAGCGTGCCGACGAGGCCGAGCGCCTGACCCTGCGATTGGAACTCGAGCAGCAACGCTTGCGAGGCATCCGCGCCCAGCTCGAGCCGCATTTCCTGTTTAACGCGCTGAGTGCCATCGCCGGATTGGTCCGCAACAACGACCAACGCGTGGCCATCGACGCCATCGGCCAGCTCAGCGCGCAACTCCGGCATGCCATCACCGCCAGCCAGAAGGACTGGAGCACCATCGGCGAGGAGCTGCAGTTCGTCCGTGGATACGTCGCCTTGCAGGCGCTGCGCTATCCCGAACGGCTCCGCGTCACCGTTGACGCGCCTGCCGCGGCGGAATCCTTCCCCTGTCCGCCCCTGCTCCTGCAGCCGCTGGTCGAAAACGCCATCCGCCACGACCTCGAATGTCATCAGGACATCTCGACGATCGACGTCGCGGTGACACCGGGACCCGCCGGCACGACGATCACGGTACGCAACTCCATGCATCCCGGTTCGCCGGCCAATCCCGGGCTCGGGCTCGGCCTCCGCGGGACACGGGATCGTCTGGCCCTGCTGTACGGTGAGGCCGCGCGCGTCGAGGCCGGGCCCGCTGACGCACACTTCGTGGTAACGATCTTCCTGCCATTGGTTGCGAAGCATGACTCCTGACAAGATCCAGGTGCTCATCGTGGACGACGAGCCGCTGGCGCGCACGAACCTGCGGCACGCCCTCGCGGCGTTTCCGCAGTGTCACGTCGTCGCCGAGTGTGCCGGCGTTGCCGAGGCCCGAGCCTACCTCGGCGCTGCGGGCAGCGGCGCGAACTCGGGGACCGGACGAGCCTTGGAGGCGAGCGACGCCGCGGTGGCCGTCGTCTTCCTGGACATTCGCATGCCATCGGAGAGTGGCTTGGTGCTGGCGCGCGAACTCGTCACACGTGCCGAGCCTCCGATCATCGTCTTCGTGACGGCCCATGGAGATTTTGCCATCGAGGCGTTCGAGATTCACGCACTCGACTACCTGCTCAAGCCGGTGGAGGACGCACGGCTCGCCCAGGCCGTGGCCCGCATCGAAGAGATGCTGCAACTGCGCCAACGTGCCGCCTACGCCACCGCCGTTCGTGACTACCTGACCGAAGCCGGCGATTCGGCCTCCAGCCAGCCGCCCCAGTACCTGGCCAGGCTCAGCGTTCGCTCCGTTGGACAGATCGAATCCATCGCCGTGGACGACGTCCGATGGTTCGGTGCGTCGGGCAACTATGTGGAGCTGCACCTCGGCAAGCGGGTCGTGCTGCATCGCGTGTCCATCGGTGCGCTCGAGCGACGCCTCGATCCCGGCATCTTCCTGAGGGTCCATCGCAGCACCATCGTGCGACGGTCCGACATGGGCGTGCTGCGCGTCACCGGCGATGGCACCTATCTCTTGCAGCTGCGCTCCGGTGGGCAGGTCAGCGTGAGCGAGCGGTATGTCGACGCCGTTCGTGCCGCGATGGGCGAGTAGGTCGCGCGCATCCGCATCGGGAAGGTCCCGGAGCGCCGTCGAGCGCTGGGGTACCCGAACCGCCGCGGCGGAGCTTCGTCACTCGGTGACTCCGCGCCGCAGGATGATCGGCTACCCTGCATGCTCCTCCCATCGGTCTTGCCCTCGTGCGTATCCACCGACTCGCCCGCGCGCTCTGCACGTCGTCACTGCTGCTTGCAGCTGCTACCGTAGCTGGCGCGCAAAGCCCCGCATCGCCGGCGCCACCGGCGCAGATCCATGTGGCCACCGGTGACGCGCGCTCCTATTTCTCGAACGCATGGTGGATCGAATCCGCGCAGGGACTGGTCCTGATCGACGCCTTGTGCCTTCGCAGCGACGTCGACCGGCTCATCGCGGCGCTTCGTGCCACCGGCAAGCCGCTTGCAGCCGTCGTCATCACTCATCCGCACGCCGATCACTTCGGCGGCCTGCGGCAATTGAAGGCGGCGTTTCCGCGCGCCCCGATCATCGCGACCCGACCCACCGCCGACGCCATGCAGGGCGTCCATGACCAGGCGCTCCAGCCCGGCGGCTGGCTCGACGCGTTAGGCGCCGAGTACGAGCGGCGGCTCCAGCGGCCCGACTCGCTGGTCCCGTCGGGCAGCACGGTGCAGCTGGCCGGGCTCACCGTCACCCTGCGAGACTACGGGCCGGCGGAGGCAGAGAACAACACCGTCGTGTTCGTCCGCGAGCTGAATGCCCTGTTCACGGGTGACCTCACCGTGGCTGGTGGAGCGTACTACATCGGGGAGCAGCACTCGCGGCTCGCCATGGTCGCCCTGTCCCAGCTGCTCGTCGACTTCCCTGGCCCGGTCACCGCCTACTCCGGGCATTTCGCCCCCATGCCGTTGGCGCCCGTGGTGCACGACAACATCGAGCAGCTACGCTTCTTTCGCCTCGCGGCCGCAGCAGAATTCGCCGACTCCTCGGCGCGTAGTCCGTCGGGAGCGCTCACCCCCGTCGCGATGCGACGCCTGACGCGCACCTACGCGGGCTTCCTGCGCGATCGGAACGCGTACGGCATGGGGCCTGTAGCCATCGCCCAGATGAATGCCGGCGGTATTGTCGCCGAGATGCAGTCCGCGGCACCGGTTCGCGTGCCACCCATCCACGAACAGGTGCGCGCCGGGTTGCGGCCATTGCGCTTCCTGCTCGGTAGGTGGATGGGCACCCAGCTCCCCGCCGACACTTCGCGACCGTCCACCCGTCCCGCCCTCGAACTCACCTCTGAATTCGTCCCCGTGCTTGGCGGCGCGGCCGTTGAGGGTCGCATGACGGCACCTGGCTATCGCTTTGTCCTCACCCTGTCGTATGACGTCGCCCAGCAGCGGTACCGTGTGGGTGCGCTCGACGATGTCTCCGGCCTGCTCGACATCTTCGAGGGCGCACTGCTCGGCGATGGTGCCCTGGTGGTCGACAACGTGCGCGCCGGCACCTACTACGTGAATCCAAGCGGCGCACGCGTTCATTCGCGCCTCACGTTCACCCCTACCACCGGCGACCTCTTCCATCTGGTGGTCGAGGAATCCATCGATGGTGGACGGACGTGGGCTGTCACGACGCGCTACGAGGCGACGAAGCGGCTCGTCCCGTGACGTCGACCTGCGCTTTCATGGCGGCGACGGCGGCACCGGTTTCACTGCCCACGCCGGTGCTTCAGAGACCGCCGGGGCATCGGGTATCTGGAAGCCCTGACTCTTCGTCTGGGTCAGGCGAACGATGTCGGAGTGAAGCTCCGCCAACGTGAGGGATTGTCGCTGCAGCAGTTCGATCAGCGCCGAGGCAAAGGGGTTGCCGCCACCCTCACCCGCGTCGAGCGTCGGTCTCCCGGACTGCGACGCGTAGAACACGAGAGGTGTTGACGGTCCCTTCTCGATTGTGGGCATAGTGTCGCCTCGAACCTCGTCGCGGAGTCTGAGTCGTGCCGGCACGTTCATCGGGCGGCGTGGCCTTGACCGGGGAGGTCCGCCCTACGTTACGCATCAGTTGCAGCCGCATGAACTCAAGCGAGCGCAGCGAGCAGACGACAGTGCGGCTGTCTGCTGCACCCGGTGTTTAGTGTTCCCGCCGGGCCGGGTTAGGGGGCGCGCGGGACGCGCACGAGTGCCCACGCGACCGAGGTATCGCGCGCGGCGAGCGACGCAACCAACAGAGCAAGGCCCTCCCCGGGAGGCTGGCCCTGGGTCGCGCGGAGCGCCGCCTCGAGGTATTCGGGCGCTAGGCCGGGTGCGAGGCGCAGCAGCGCGCCGCGATAGTCGGAGGGCGCCAGCGCGACGTCGAGGATCGGTCCCACGGACTCACTCCCGGCGAACCCGCAGCGGCCGGTGGTCGACGACACAACACCGCGGGCGGCGGCGCAGCCGAGGCCCGCCTCGGGTACGTCGGGCACACTGCCGACGGTCGTGCCGGTCGGCACCTCCAGACGCCCCAAGCGGCGCGGAAAACGGACGGTCTGTCGGCCGCCTGAGCGCAGCGGCAACGCGGTCGGCGACGTCAGGGGATACCACCCACGATCGGCGTGGTAGCCGAGCGGCACAAGTACCGCGGGTTGGGCAAGGCTGACGGCCAGCGTGACGGCGCTCGACTGCAGGGCAGCCGTCACCGGCAGTGTGCTGCTAGGAGAGACGAGCGCGGGAGTCTGCGCCCGGCCGCGCGTGGCCCCCACGCCCGCGAGGATGAACACCAACACGCCCGCCACGTCGATTCGCCGCACCGTACACCTCCTCAGGGGATCCGCCCAACGCTGGCTTCTGCAGCGGGCGCTCCAATACGATGCGCGCGGCGCGCGCTTCCGACAACGCCCGTCTGCAGCAAGCACCGTTAGGCCCGCGCCACGCGGACGTTGCGTCGAAACAGCCCGTCGCGCTCGAGGCGCCGCCCGTGATCCTCCCCGCGCCACGGCTCGCGCCGACCGAGGCCACCCGCCGGTGGGCGGCGCTCCTCCAACAGATCTTCGCGATCGACCCGCTCGCGTGTCCCACCGGCCACGGCGCGATGCGCATCGTTCCATTATCACCCAAGCGTCGGTGATCGACCAGATCCCCACGCACTTCCGCACCCGCGCGGCGCACGCAACCCACGCCGGCGAGGTCGACGATCGGGCCGTATGCTCCACGATTCGTCAACCGACCCCGATCGAAATTCCTATCCCGCACTGACTGCTCGTTCACCTGGCTGAGTTCAGGCCTGCAGCCGGCTTTTTGTCCTCACCAGGCGAACCGCATCTCCGACCCTGATGAGGCCAGGCCGGGTCACTTCGGCGTTGAGCGCCAGGCGGCCCCCGAACCGGCGGCCGATGTCACGAAGCACCTCCGGGTCCCGTTCCAACGTGTCCGGGTCCACCGTGGTCATGGGACATCGGCCGCGGAGCGAGTCGAGCCGCACGACGGCTGTCCCGATGTGGAGTTCCGCGCCTTCCCAGGTCACCTCGTCCATGCCGTCCACCCCGCCGATCAGGATATTCGGCCGGAGCCGGCGGATGTCGCGGCCAAAGCTCGCCACTGCACCATCGGTCGCGACCAACAGCGGCAGGATGTCGAACCGCTCAACCCCGTCGTACGCTTCCAGCCACGCATCGGAGCCGGCAGCGGCCTTCACCGCCCGCAGGACCGCCGGATCCTGCCACGGCAGGTCATTCACCAACGGCTGTCCATCCTCCCCCAACGTCGCCTTGAGACCAAGCAATCGGTGCTGTCGCCGAGAGGTACGCACCCCCTCGGGCCCGCGCACGTGCACGATCCGGTCTCCCGGAATGCCGTCCCGGGTGAGCTGAGCCTCCCGGAGCGGTTCGCCCGCGAGGCTCTTCACGGGATAGCGCCAGAGTCCTGCGACCCGGAGTGTCATGGTCGCCTCACACCCGCGCGGCGAGAAAGAGACGCCGTTGGCCTTCGGCGATCTCCTCGTCGTTGATGCTGGCATACCGGCGCGCCATGAGGCCTTCGTCGTTGAACTCCCACATCTCGTTGCCGTACGAGCGGTACCACTGCCCCGCACTGTCGTGCCACTCGTATTCGAACCGCACCGCGATGCGATCGTCTCCGAAGGCCCAGAGTTCCTTCTTGAGACGGTAGTCATTCTCCTTGTCCCACTTCCGTTTCAGGAACGCACGGATGGCGGGGCGCCCGGAGAAGAACTCGGCGCGATTGCGCCACTCGGAGTCTTCGCTGTACGCCAGCGCCACCCGGTCCGGGTCGCGGCTGTTCCAGGCATCTTCGGCGGCCTGCACCTTGGCCAGTGCGCTCTCCCGCGTAAACGGCGGGCGTATCGGGTTGCTCATGTCTGCTCCCGTGAATTGGGGTCGATGTCGAAAGGGATCTGACCGGCCGCCTCGGTTCGCCGAGTGGCGACGACCAGACCATGGGTCAGGGTGGGCGCAGCCGACTGACCGGCGAGGATCTGCCGGATCAGCCACCCGGAGTGCGCCAGGTACTCGGCGGTCCAGCCGGCGCAGTCCCCGTGATACTGCACATGATCCTCCCACATGATGTCGCCGTCGGGCACCTCCTCGACCTGGTCGATCTCGAGCAAGTCGTTCGCTGCGAAGTGACGGCCCCACCATGCGGGCGAGTGGTACTTGTGATACTCGGCGTTACAGCCGTCGGTCGTGGTGAAGGGAGGCGGGAGGACCTCCACCTCCTCACGGAAGCACCCTTGAGCGATCCCGATCCGGCCGCCCGGCTTGAGCAGCGAAACCAGGTAGCGGAGCAGCCAGGGCGAGGTGCCGAAGCAGTGAAATGCCTGCAGCGAGAAGATCGCGTCGAGACTGCCCGGCTCGATCGGTACTCCGCGCGAGATGTCGCCCTGAAGCGCGGTAATGCGCTCGCCCACGCCGGCCCGCACCGCCCGCCTGTGGCGCTCGGCGGCGCCGATCCACAGGTCCACCGAGACCACGTGAGCTCGGTGGCGCGAGGCCAGATAGACGGATGACTGCCCCCGGCCGCAGCCGAGGTCCAGCACCCGGCTGTTAGGCGTGAGCTGGAGGGCGGTGGCGAGCCGCTCGGCCAGCAGGAGCCCGCCCGGCGCCATCCAGTTCCCGTGGTCGTAGATGTCGTCCCTGGACAGCCGCTGCAGCAGTGGATGGCACCTGGCGTCGAGGCGCCGACAGGATGCGCGGACTTCCGCTGTGCCGATGGGGGCTGCCCAGTTCCGGGGGCTGGTCATTGGGACGGTCAGACGGCGACGTTGGCCGCTTCGCCCGGCTTGAGCACGCGCAGGGCGGAGGTCAGTCCGGCCTTCTCGAACTCCCGGGCGATGAACCAACTCCCCTGGCTGAAGTGCCTCCAGCCCTCGAAGTGCGCCGGGTAGACTTCCTTCAGCCCAAGCGTCTGGGCCAGCCGGACCCCCTCGGCCGAACTCATCGTCAGGAAGTTGTCGCCCACCGCAGGGACGTTGGCAGCGCCGAGGTGCAGGATGGCCGCATTCACCTTGTACCGCCGGGCGATTTCGTTCATCTCGTCGATCCACACCGTGTCGCCCGAGATGTAGAAGGTCTCCGCAGCGGCTCCCTGCCACTCGAGCATGAAGCCGGTCACCTCGCCGACCGCCTCGCGGAGCGCCGGGTTGCTCGTGTGCACCGCCGGCATCGCGGTGATTTTGAGGCGTTCACCAGCAGCGTTGGTGATTTCGGTCGATGCCCAGGTGGCGAGTCCCTTCACCTTCTTGCCGGGCAGCTTCATCTCGGCGCTGGCGGGGGTGGTGATCGTGGTACCGACCCGAGCCAGGAGGCGGCGCCCCTCGTTGTCGAGGTTGTCGAGGTGCTGGGCGTGGCTGAGCAACACCGCGTCCACAGGGCCAATCCGATCGACGGGGATCGGTGGGGCCATGACCTTGGTGAGGAGGTGGCCGGGGCCCTCGTTGCGTTCGGTGCCCTGGGGGTCGAAGCCGGGATCGGTGACCAGCCGGAAGCGGCCGATCTCGATCAGGAAGGTCGGCCCGCCGAGGTAGGTGACCCGCGGCTGCATGCTGAGGTTGGTCGGCTTGACCGTCAGACGGTCCAGCGCGTCGAGCTCCGGCGTGCCGGTCTCGGCCGCCATCGCTTCGGGACGGGGGGATGCGGACAGCGATCCTGCGGCGCCAACGGCCGCGAGGGCACCGACGATCGCACCGATCGCGCCGCGGCGACTCGGTTGGCCGGCCTCCGGCTGATGTGGCTTGGCATCGGTGTTCGGATTTGCTGGCTGGTCGGACATTGGCCTTTCTCCTGGTCAGTGACTCGGTTGGTTTCGGAACGCACCGGGGACGCAAGCCACTAGAGTCAATTGACGTGCCAACGACCAAGAATCGCCCAAGCTGATGTCTTACATTGGGTTAGGTGAGTTGGACCGCCGCGCCGGCGTTCACGAAAACTCGTTGTGACCACGAGATCACGTTGACAGACCACGAGATATCGTGGAAATTGGCGAATGGAATCTGCCCTCGACGAGCCGGAGCTCATTCATCAGCCCAAGCTGTTGCTCCTCCAGATGGCCAAGCTGCAAAGCAGCGCGGAGCTCCTGGACCTGGCGGTCACCCGGCTGGCTGAGTCGCGTCGCGTCGCGCTCGCCCGGATCTGGTTGATCCAGCCGGGCGACATCTGCGCGTCGTGTCGAATGCGACCCGAGTGCCCGGACCAGCGTCGGTGCCTGCACCTCGTGGCGAGCGCTGGGCACTCGGCGACGGATCCCGGCGTCACCTTTGACGGTCTGCAGGGGGCGTTTCGCCGCTTTCCGCTTGGGGTCCGCAAGGTCGGGCGGATCGCCGCGACGGGAGAGGCGATCGAAGTCTCGGACCTGGCCGTGCAGCCTGACTGGATCGTGGAGCCGCAGTGGATCCGGGCGGAGGGGATCCAGGGCTTTTCCGGGCAGCCGCTGGTGTCACGCGGCGAGGTGCTCGGCGTCCTCGCCGTCTTCAGCCGCGACCCGATCGGCGAGCGCAACATCCAGTGGCTGAGGATGATCGCGGATCATGCCGCCACCGCGCTGGCCAACGCGCGTGCGTGGGAAGAGGTCACGGCGCTGCGGCGTCAGCTGGCAATGGAGAACGAGTACCTGCGGGAGGAGGTCCACGCCGCCGAGTCGTTCGGGGACATGGTGGGTCAGAGCGTGGCGCTCGATGCCATCAAGGGCCAGATCGCGATGGTGGCGTCCACGGACGCCACCGTGTTGATCCAGGGGGAGAGTGGTACCGGCAAGGAGCTGATCGCCCGCGAGCTGCACCAGCGCAGCGGCCGCGCCTCCCGGCCGTTGATCAAGGTCAACTGCGCCGCCATTCCACGAGAGCTGTTCGACAGCGAGTTCTTCGGCCACGTGCGCGGCAGCTTCAGCGGCGCGGTGCGGGACCGGGTCGGGCGCTTCGAATTGGCGGACGGTGGGACGCTATTCCTCGACGAGATCGGCGAGGTCCCGCTCGACCTGCAGAGCAAGCTGCTCCGGGTGTTGCAGGAAGGAGAAGTACAGCGGGTGGGAGAGGAGCGCGCCCGCAAGGTCAATGTCCGGGTCATCGCGGCGACCAACCGCGACCTAAAGCATGAAAGCCTTACTGGCCGGTTCCGGAGCGACCTGTTCTATCGGCTTAGTGTGTTTCCGGTCACGCTGCCGCCTCTCCGCCATCGCAAGGAGGACATCCCGCTCCTCGCCGAGCACTTCCTCGGCCAACTGACCCGGCGGCTGGGGCGGACGGTGCGGCGACTCACGGTCGGCAACATGCAGCAGCTCAAGCGCTACGACTGGCCGGGCAACGTCCGGGAGCTCCAGCATGTGCTGGAGCGGGCGATCATCACATCGACGGACGGTCGTCTCGTCTTCGAGCTGGAGGAGCCCGCGTCTGGCCGTCCGGACGCGCCGAGTACGGCGGCTGAGGCGCCCGCTCCGATCCTCACCGCGACACAGCTCCGGGCGTTGGAGGCCGACAACCTGCGGCGAGCGCTGCGAGAGGCGCGGGGTCGGATCTACGGGGCGGGAGGGGCGGCGGCGCTGGTCGGCCTCAAGCCGACCACATTTGCCTCGCGGATGAAGAGTCTCGGCGTGACGGCGGAGCCGCGGGCGTAGGCTAGCCCGGGAGCTACGTCATCCGCACGGCCGTCAGCTTGAACGCCTCGCTGTACTTCCGAGTCTTCCGCGGTCCCGCGCGTGCCATGGGACACGTCCGAGTTCAGTTCGGTGGAGGTGTCAACCGAAGTGGAGCAGGTTCCGCTGCCTGGTGCAACCGATCGTTATACCGCTCGCTTGCGTCGGGTCGGCGGCGCGGCGTCCTTGACTTGGTCCACGTAGCTTCGCAGCACGGCATTGATCCGCGTCTGGTATCGCGGGCCCGTCGCACGAAAGTACGCGATCAGATCACTATCGAGCCGGATGGAGATCGCTTCTTTGGCCACCGGCGTCACGATGCGAGCCCCCTGCCAGAAGTTGTCCGGGAGATCCCGGAGTTCGGCCGGTGACGTGCGGGCGATCTCCGCTTCCGCGATGCGCCGCAGGCGCGCCAGATCAGCGCGGCCTTGCGTCGGGGTCGTCTTGCGCGCGGATGGCTTCGAGGCTTTCGGCATAACGGCGGCGCTCCTTGCGACTGCTGATGCGGGCACTGATCACGCGGCGGACCAGCCCGCCGTCGGCGATGAGGCGATCGGGGAAGACGACGGTGAGCGGAAGGCCATCGGCGACTCCGAGGGCGATCACGCGATGCTCGCCGTAATCCCGCCGCGTGTCATCGCACTCGACATAGGTGCCAGCGAAGACGAGTACGGCGAAGTCGAAGCCGCGTCGCGCGACGTTCTCCGCGTTCTTGGCTGGATCCGAGTCGAACGTCACCGGGGGAAGTGACAAGTGTATATACAAGGCGTCAAGTCGACTACGGCGGCATAACGCCGGCTTCTGCAGCGGGCGCTCCATTACAGGGCGCGCGCAGCGCGCTTCCGAAAACGCCCGTCCGCAGCAAGCCTCCTTAGGCGGGCGCATCGCGGACGTTGCGTCGAAACGGCCCGCCGCGCAACAGAACGGAGACAGGCGGCGCGGTCGGTGGGGGTATGCTCGGCGCTCCTCGGTCCCGGAGCGCGCATGCCCGACGCGGCATCGGCGGTGTATGGCGTTTACAGGCCGCGACGCCCCCAGGCGTCGGTGATCGACCCGATCCTCGCCCACCGCCGCGCTCGCGCCGTCTGCTCGACCAATCGTCCACGGCCCTCGATTGAAATGCCTATCCGGCTGCTCTATCGCAAGGAGTAGCGTTGCTCAGCGCGGTTTGGGGGTATCGCCGAGGATCGTCGGCCACTTGGCGTCGGCCTTCACGATGTAGCCGGGGATATCCTTGAGCCACGCCTTCTGCACGCTCGGGTTCTTGTTGAGATAGAGCTTGCCGTTCTCCACGCGCCAGGCGCTCGGATCGATGTCGTACTTGCCGCCGCCGCTCACGCCCAGCGCACAGTAGCCCCCGTACTGCGGGATGTAGCGCGCCGGGGGCTTGAGAAAGGCGTCACGGTGCGCGGCGGAGGCAAAGCGGTACGTGGCGCCCTCGTGCATGGCCTGGAAGGCCGGCAGTCCCAGTGTAGGGCGCTGGTCGGTGAAGTACGAGACGGGATCGTAGCCGTGCAGCGCGATGCCGTTCTCGTCCACGTTGCTGGCGAACGGGCTCACGCGCGCTTCCGCGGCTCGCGCCGTGGTCTGCGCCTGCGCGGCGACGGCGGGCACGGTAGTGGCCAGTGCCATGGTGAGCAGCGAACGCGATGCGGCGCGCGTCATGCGCGCCACCCGACCAGAGGAGAGCAGCATCAGAACACCTCACACAATGGGTTGGCGCTCACCCCGATGGCGAGTCGCGAGCCGGTGGTCACCGACGTCGCACCTATCGCCGACCCCCCGAGTCGGTTCCCGACGGCGTAGGATGAGATGCTCAGCCGAGGTCGCGTGCCGGTGGCTGGCGTTCGCTGGCGGGGCAAACGCTGAGTGTCGTCAGCGTCTGTCACAACGACGAACACCGACGACTTGGCGAAGCCTACGATGCGCTCGCCCGCGACGAGCGAGAGTTGACGTCCAACTGACGCTGACGCGCTAGAGGGGACGCGCAACTCTCAGGCCTCGCCGCTCTTTCGTTGCGCGGTCAGATCACCGATGGGCGGTAGACTGTGCATGGCGGGTGACGCCGTCGGCTCGGGTCGATGGCCCCGCAGGGCGGCGCTCGGCTCCCGGCGCTACCGAGGGACGTCGATCCAGATCGGGCTCGACCACGCCATCTCGGCGGTGGAGTGCGAGTACAATCGGCCTGGGTATTCCTCGACCTGCCTCACGCGCAGGTAGTACATCGCCGGTCCGACGACGGTCGTGTCCACGAGGTCGAAGGCGAACGTCTCCCGATCCGGAGTGGCGCTGAAAACCGTCGCGTAGCGCCCCGCGTTGAGACGCACGACCTCCACCAACGCCAGTCGATTCGTCCCTGCGATGCGTCCGGTGAGCCGCGGCGGCGTTGTGGACTGATACTCGCTGCCCATCACGTGTCCGTCGCTCGCGAAGTCCAGATAGATCTGCGTGCCGGTGGTCGCGTAGGTCGCGCGGCCGGTCAGGCTCTGCCAGAGATGCTCACGATCGTTGGAGCGGGCCAGGACGCCGGCGAGTCCGCCCGAGTGGCGCACGTAGACGGACGAGTTGTTTGCACCGGGATGCCCGAGGTGATTGTCGCTCGCGGCGATCACGCCAAGCCGGAGGCCACGCGTCCACGCGTACTGGTATGACCAGCGATTCGCGGCGTCCAACTCGAACAGCTGCGGCTCGTCGTCGGGCTGCACGAGATGACGGCTGTTCCAGAGCGAGTACATCTCGCCGATGCGACGGAAGGCGCGCCCGGCCGAGTCCTGCCAGATGTTGTGATTGCCGAATGGCCAGGAGACGTGCGGAATCGCGAGGACGGGAACGTCCTGCAGCTCCAGTGCGCGCGCCAGCGACGGAAAGTCGGGGAGGCTGTCATGCCCGATCGGTTGCCCCGCTCGGCTCTTGTACATCACGACGTAGTGATTCAGGTCGGGCGTCCATTCGAAGCCGTAGAACGTCGTGAATCGACCGGGAACGTTGAACGCATCGGACACATCCTGCGATGCGCTCCAGGCGGCAGGCGTGAGGAGCGGCGCCGAGTGCTCCGCCGTGCTGGCGAAGTCGAGATGCATGACGTCGCGGGCGTACGTGTACGCGTCCGCTGCGCGCGTGAAGTTCGCGCGATGGTCGCCGGCGAGGTTCAACGCCTTGAAGGTGCCCGTGCCCGTCGTGTTGACGTCGGTGCCCGTGGCGTTCGTGAAGAAGCCCTGGCTCTGCGCCCCCGTGCCCGAGTGAAAGTGCGTGTCGCCGAAGAGGTGCAGCATGGCCGGCGCGCTGTCGCCGACCATCGCGTACTTGAACGCGGTCGCGATCGTGCTGCTCGGCGTCGCCATCACTTTCTGGAAGCCGCGAGTGCGAAAGACCGCATCGGGAATGACGACACGCCCGCGATCGGCGGCGCGAAAGGTGACCGCTGGCGGTATCGCGGCCGCCGAGTCCGTCGATTGCAGCTGCAGCGTGCCCGCGAAGTCCGTGGCGAGGTTACCGTATCGGTCGAGCGCGACGACCGTCAGGGCAAACGGGGCGTCGCGTACGATGTCCGACGGATAGCTGACCGAGACCAGTTCGGCGCGCGCGGGGCGCACCGTGATACGGGGGACGCGTGCCGGCGTCGCCCATGGCTGACTGGCACTGGCGCGCGACTGATAGCGCGCATCGATCTCGCCCGCGATCCCCTGCACCTGCCCCTGATAGCGGATCGACACCGTGGTGCCGGCGGGGATCGCCTCCTCGAAATGCGCCTCGATGATCCCGCGCAGCAGCCCGGCGACCTGCACGCGGATGCGTGCCCTATTCGACGCGGTAGCGGAGACGTAGCCCGGCGCCGTCGCGCTCGCCGTCTGCGGTGCGCTCCAGAGCAGCGTCTCGGTCTCGGCGTACGCGACCGGGATCTCGATGCGAACGCCGCCGCCACGGGCAAAGCCGCGCGCGCCCGCCGTGAAGGTGTAGTGGATGGTGTAGTAGCCGCCCGCATCCACCACGCTCGGCGTCGCGGAGAAGGACGCCACCTGCGCGTGCGCGTGGGAGACAGCCACGGCAGTGAAGAGGCCAGCGAGAATCAGCCGAGAGTGCATGGCGGTGGCGCGGGGGCTGTGGCTCGGGAGCGTGCGAGGCGATGGGCGGCGCGGGTGGAAGGTAGTGCGTTCTGTCACGCCGAGCGCGTCCCACCGAGTGCCGCGCGCTTGCCATCCTACTCGCCAATCGGCGCGCCTGGATCCATGGGCTCGAACAGTGGTTGTATGGCGAGCAGCGCGGCAGTAGAAACGCCCCAGATGGCAACGGACGGCGGAGCCCAACGCGCGCGCTTCACCAGGCCAATGGCCGCTACCACCGCCGATATGCCGATCACCAGCTGCAGCGCCCCGAAGAGCAGCGAGCCGGGTTCCGTGTCGCGGAACTCACCCAGCGCCAGACGAAAGGCACTCTTGCTCAGAAGCAGGAGCGCGGCGGCGAATACGCAGGCGCCAACTGATCGAAGCACCGCTCGTCTCCAATGGCGACAGGGGTATGGTGTTCATACGCGCTGTCGCGGTCACGGTTTCTTGGTGCGCGTCAAGCCGATGGCAATGCGCGGCTTGTACATGAGGGACACCGTGCGTCGGCCGTTGGTTGGCTGGTGCCGGCTCGGTGCTTTCCTTCGCGAGGCAGGCAGAAGCCCTTGTGAACGTTGCGGCGCGGAGACGGCGTCGGTGCTAGGAAGCGCGATGCGACTGGGGTTCGTAGAGGCTGCGGGGTCTGCGCGCCCGTTCGTGCCTCGGACAGTTGCCTAACGTAAGGTGGAGCTGCGAGCGCGCTCCAACCAAAGCGGCGAAGCCGCAACCTTAGAGCGCTCGTCTGCTCCAATCGCAGTTATACACCCGGTTGGTCGCGCGGGGCGTCTCCGCGATCGTCATCGGCCACGAGTTCCGCAAAGCGTACGAGGAGCGCGCGCTCAGCCGGGCCCGCCGCGGAAGACGGATGGAGCTCCAAGCAACCGAGTTCGCGGCGCACTTGTGCGAGGACTTGGGCGGCAGACTCCAAGTCGCGTTGCCCCCTACTGAATGCGAGAATCGTCGAGCGTACTCGTGGATCCAGCATGGAGCCCTATGCGTGAATAACGTGAATTCTGCGGCGCTTGATAGTCAGACCCGCCACCGCAGCGCCGACGCTATCTGACGGCACCAATCACGATACAACAAGCGAAGAGTAGGCGCTACAAGCGCGAAAGGGCTGCGCGCCATAGGGTTGCGCTCGACCACGATCGCGCCGCCATAGCCGATGGTGCGGCGAGGCGGCTGCGTAGTCACACAGGATGGCGGAATCCCCCCTGCACCGCGCTGCGTACCACGCAGCTGCAATCACCGACCGCCGCTACAGGTCCGTCCGCAACTTCCAGATCTCCGGAAAGAGCACCGTATCCAGCATCTTCCGCAGGTACCCCACCCCGCTCGTCCCGCCGGTTCCGCGCTTGAAGCCGATGACGCGCTCCACCGTCGTCACATGCCGGAATCGCCACAGCCGGAACGCATCCTCGAGGTCGGTCAGCTCCTCGCCTAACTGGTACAGATCCCAATGCTGCTTGGGGTCGCGATAGACCACGAGCCACGCCTGCTCCACCTCGTCGCTCGACTGGTAACGCTTGGTCCAGTCGCGCTCCGTGTGACTGGCCGGCACGGGGATCCCGCGCCGCGCCAGCAGCCGCAACGACTCGTCGTACAGCGACGGCGCGCGCCACGCCGCCTCAACCTTCGCGAGGAGGTCAGCGCGATGCGCGTGCGGGCGCAGCATCGCCGCGTTCTTGTTCCCCATCATGAACTCGATGCAGCGATACTGCCAACTCTGGAAGCCGCTCGAATTCGACAGATACGGACGAATCGCCGAGTACTCCGGCGGCGTCATCGTCGCCAGCACGTCCCACGCGTGCACCAGCTGCTCCATAATCTTGCTCACCCGCGCCAGCATCTTGAACGCGCTCCCGAGGTCGTCGCTCGCAATGCAGCGCACGGCCGCCGAGAGCTCGTGCAACATCAGCTTCATCCACAGCTCGCTGGTCTGGTGCTGGATGATGAAGAGCATCTCGTTATGGTCCGGCGACAACGGATGCTGGGCATTGAGCACGGCGTCGATCTGCAGGTAGTCGCCGTACGTCATGTCCTTGCTGAAGTCGAGCTTGGCCCCCTCGGAGACGACGATCATCTCCCCCTCGTCGACCCCCATGCCGTCGTACGCGCTACCGTCGCCCTGCGACGACGCCGGTGCGTCGTTGGTGGCGGAACCGTCCTGGCCCTGCGCGTCGTCGCTTCCGTGATTGAACGGACAGGTCATGTGACCGCTGCCTTGTGGTGGAATCGTGCCTCGCGCCACTCGCCGCTCTCGAGCACCTGCCGCAGGTGCTCCACCGCATCCCACACGTCGACGAAGCGCGTGTACAACGGAGTGAAGCCGAACCGCAGGATGTCCGGCGCCCGGAAGTCGCCGATCACCCCGCGCGCGATGAGCGCCTGCATGATCGCGTAGCCGCCCTCGGTGCGCGCGAACGACACCTGGCTCCCGCGCGCCTCCTCCTCGCGCGGCGTGACGAGCGCCAGCCCGTGCCCGGCACACCGCGCCTCGACGAGCGACAGGAACCACGTCGTCAGCTGCAGCGACTTGGCCCGCAGCGCCACCATGCCACCGAACGGCTCGGCGGCCATCACGGTGTCGAGCCCGCAGTCGAGCGCAGTGAGCGACAGAACCGGCGGCGTGCCACAGGCAAAACGGGCGATGCCGGCCGCCGGGCGATAGTCCGGCGTAAACTCGAACGGCGCCGCGTGGCCGAACCAACCGGAGAGCGGCTGCCAGAGGTTCTCGCGCTCCATCCGGTGGAGATGCCGCCGATGCACCCACAGGAAGGCCGGCGCCCCCGGCCCACCGTTCAGGTACTTGTAGCCGCACCCCACGGCAAAGTCGGCGTCGGCGCCGTTGAGGTCGACCGGCACCGCCCCCGCCGAGTGGGCGAGATCCCAGATGGTGAGCGCGCCGCACGCATGGGCCGCTCGCGTGACGCCCGCCATGTCGTGCATGCGCCCGGTGCGGTAGTTCACGTGCGTCAGCATCAGCACCGCCAACCGCTCGTCCAGGTGCGCTGCGATCTCGTCCGGGTCCACCAGCTGCAAGGTGAAGCTGTGCTGCTGGCACAGGCTCTGGGCGATATACAGGTCGGTCGGGAAATTCGACCGCTCCGACACCACCACTCGGCGCCCTGCATCGCCCGACGCACGCACCAGCGCCATCGCGCTGCTCAGCACCTTGTACAGGTTGGCCGAGGTCGAGTCCCCCACCAGCGTCTCGTCAGCGGCGGCGCCGATGAGGCGGGCGATTTTCGCGGCGACGCGCTGCGGGAGCGTCACCCATCCGGCCGTGTTCCAGCTTCGAATGAGCCCCGTCCCCCATTCCCCCGTCACCGCCTCCTGCACCCGCGCTGCCGTCGCCACCGGGAGGGCGCCGAGCGAGTTGCCGTCGAGGTAGATGACGCCGTCGGGGAGCGTGAACTGCCGCTGCAACGGGGCCAACGGGTCGCGCGCATCGAGGGCGAGGGCCTGCAAACGGTCGTTCATGTCGTAGGGCGCCAGTGGGTCATGGCGTGGGGCGCCAGTGAGGGGCGAGGGGACCGCAGCGGACGGAAATGCGCGCCACGGCGAATTGGGGTCGCCGACGTGGCGTCAGAGTCATCGAGAATCCGGTTCGTCGGCTCTGACGCCAGCTCTGACCCCAGCTCTGACCCCAGCTCTGACCCCAGCTCTGACCCCAATTCGCCAACGCGCCCCCGGAACGTAATCGCATCGCTCGACTTCGTCTCGCTAGAATTCCGCGCTGCAACTCCCCGCACGCCGCCGCTGCACCGCCCCGCCGCCCCCCTCATCGCCCCCGCCGTTCATGTCGAACCCCCTCGAACTCGGCCTCGAAACCTTCGGCGACGTCACCCGCAACGCCGCCGGCCAGCTGGTGGCGCACCCGCAGGTCATCCGCGACGTGATCGACGAAGCGGTCCTCGCCGACCAGGTCGGGGTCGACTTCTTCGGCATCGGCGAGCACCACCGCGACGACTTCGCCGTCTCGTCCCCCGAGATGGTCCTCGCCACCATCGCCGGCCGCACCTCGCGCATCCGCCTGGGCTCCGCCGTCACCGTGCTCAGCTCCGACGACCCGGTGCGCGTCTTCCAGCGCTTCTCCACCCTCGACGCCGCCTCCAACGGCCGGGCCGAGATCATCCTCGGGCGCGGCTCGTTCACCGAGTCGTTCCCGCTCTTCGGCTTCCCGCTCGACCAGTACCAGCTGCTCTTCGAGGAACGACTCGATCTCTTCGCGGCGCTCCTCGAATCGGATCGCACCAGCATGCCCGTGCACTGGCGCGGCAAGACGCGCGCACCGCTCACGGGGCTTCGCGTCTACCCAACCACCGCCGGCGGGACGATCAAGACGTGGATCGGCGTGGGCGGAAGCCCCGAGTCGGTGGTGCGCGCGGCCAAGTATCGTTTGCCGCTCATCCTCGCGATCATCGGTGGCTCGCCGCTCCGCTTCGCGCCGTATGTCGACCTGTATCACCGCGCGCTCGCCGACTTCGGCGTGGCGTCGCTCCCCATCGGCGTGCACTCGCACGGCCACGTCGCCGAGACCGATGCACAGGCGCGCGCCGAGCTCTGGCAGCCGTGGCGCGAGATGCGCGACCGCATCGGCGGCGAGCGCGGGTGGCCCCCGACCAGCCGTGCCGACTTCGAGCGCGAGGCCGAGGAGGGCTCGCTCTACGTCGGCGCCCCCGACACCGTCGCACGCCGCATCGCGTCGACCGTGCAGGCGCTGGGGCTGTCGCGCTTCGACATCAAGTACAGCGCCGGCGCCCTCGCGCACGACATCCTCATGCGCAGCATCGAGCTGTTTGGGCGCGAAGTGATGCCGCGCGTGCGGACGATCCTCGCGGAGGCGCGCACCACCGAGTAGTCGGCGAGCGGGCGCGCTTCGCCAGCTCCTGCCCGTTGTAGTCCCCGCCCCTCCCACTCTGCCCCGAGCCGTCTACGGCACGTCACCGCCGGCGAGACGCGCGACGGGCGTCTTGCTGCATGCTCGCCGGGCGGCAGATTGCACCCGGATCGACGACCGCTCTCTCGCACCAGGCCGCCCGATGTCGAGTACACTCCCTCCAACGCCCGCCGCGCGGTCCCGTTCCGGTGCGCTCTTCGAGGAGGCGCGCGCCGTCCTCCCGTCGGGGTACACGCGACACCTGGCCGTCACCAAGCCGCACCCCACCTACGCCGACTACGGCTCGGGGTGCCGCGTGGTCACGATCGACGGCCAGGTCATGATCGACTACATCAACAACTTCACCGCGATCATCCACGGCCACGGGAAGCGGGAGATCCTGGACACAATCAACACCCAGGCCAGCCGGCTCATGTCGACCATCCTCCCCACCGAGTGGGAAGTGCGGCTGGCGGAGCTGCTGGTCGATCGTATACCCGGGGTGGAGCGGGTGCGGTTTGCCAACAGCGGCACCGAAGCGGTGATGATCGCCATCAAGGCGGCGCGCGCTTACACGCAGCGCACCAAGGTCGCCAAGATGGAAGGCGGCTATCACGGACAGTTCGACCTCATCGAAGCCTCGTTCCAGCCGCGCCCCGACCTGTGGGGGCCGGTGGACCGGCCCACCGTCGTGCCGCATAACGTCGGCACGCCGCAAAGCCTGCTCGACGAACTGATCCTCCTCCCGCTCAACGACATCGAGCGCACGCGCCAGCGCCTGCGCCAGGAAGCCGGCGACCTCGCCGCGGTCATCGTCGATCCGTTCCGCCTCCAACTCGGGATGGTGGAACCACACGCCGACTATCTCGCCATGCTGCGCGAGGAAACGGCGCGACTCGGCATCGTGCTCATCTTCGACGAGGTCGTCTCGCTGCGTCTGGGCTATCACGGCGCCCAGGGTATCCTCGGCATCACCCCCGACCTCACCACGATGGGGAAGATCATCGGCGGGGGACTCCCGATCGGGGCGATTGGTGGAACGGCGGCGCTCATGTCGGTCTTCGAGATCGAGCGCGGGGAGCCGCTGGTGAAGCACAGCGGCACCTTCACCGGCAACCCGCTCTCGCTCGCCACCGGATGTCGCTGCTCACACGCGAGGCCTTCGACGACCTCGAGGCCAAGGGCGCCCGGTTGCGCGACGGGCTCGAACGGGTGCGGCGCGACCTCGGGATCGTGGGGCGCGTAGAGGGGCGCGGGTCGGTCTCGTCGCTGCATCTCTCCGAATTGCAGCCGACGAACTATCGCGAACTGTCGGCGATGATGACGCCCGAATACCAAGCGCGCCTGGCCGCCTACCAGAAGTTGCTCCTGGCAGAAGGGCTGCTCACGATGCGTGCCCTCTTCGTCGGCTCCACGCCCATGACCAACGACGACATCGACCTCACGATCGAGGGGGTGCGGCGCGCACTCACCGCCCTCGCGCGCAGCTGAGATGACCTCCGCTCAGCGCGATTTCCTCCTCGAGTCACCCACCACGTGACCACCGCTCCCGGCGCCATCGCCCCCTCGCCCATCCGATGGCGCATGCCGATCGCGCTCCTCATGGTCTCGGTGGTCAACTGGTTCGACCGATCGGCCATGTCGCTCGCCCTCCCGAAGATCATCGCCGAGCGTGGATGGACGACGGCGGAGATCGGCGCAAACGGCGGGCGACTGATCTCGATGTTCTTCCTGGGCTACGGGCTCGCCAACATCCTGCTCAGTCCCATCGCCGAGCGCTTCGGGCCCCGCAAGGCGCTCATGGTCTCGGTGATCGCCTTCTCCATCGCCACGGCGCTCAACGCACCGTTAGGCACCTCGATCGCTGCCCTGGTGGCGCTTCGATTCCTCCTCGGCGTCTCGGAAGGGATCCACTTCCCGATGGCGGGGGCGATCGTCAGCCGCTGGTTCCCCGCCAACGAGCGGTCGCGGGCCAACGGCATCTACATCTTCGGCATCCAGGGGGCGGTCATCGCGGGCCCGTTCCTCATGGTCCCGCTCATCGATCACTTCGGGTGGCGCAGCATGTTCGTCGCGCTCGGCGCCCTCGGCCTGCTGCTCGCGCTCCCGGCGGTCGTGGGCATCCTGCGCGACGACGGCCCCTACCTCGGCAACGACTCGGCTGCAGGCGCCCCGTCGCCATGGGCGGTCTTCCGCGATCCCAGCTACCTGTTGGTGCTGGCGGCGGGGATACTCGCCAACATCGTGATCTACGGATTGCTCACCTGGCTCCCGACCTACCTCGCCGAGGGGCGGCGCGTCCCGTTCGCCGATCTCGCCGCGAGCGCCTCGGCGCCATTCTGGATGGGGGCAGTGGCAATCCCCATTTGGGCCGTGCTGGGCGACCGGATGAATCGTCGCGCCCTCTTTGCCAGCGTGGGGAGCGGGATCGCGGGGGCGGGCGTCTACTTCGCCGCGCACGCGTCGAGCGTTGGCATCACGGTGGCCATTCTTTCCCTCGCCATGTTCTTCCAGACCGCGTACCAGACGTCGGAGTACGCGCTGGTGCAGCGCATCCTCCCGCCGGCGCGGGTGGGGGCAGCCACTGGGCTGTACAACGGCCTGGCGATCATCGTCGGTGGAGCCGGCGGGACGGCGCTCATTGGCGGGATCGTCGAGGCCACCGGGAGCTACGACAGCGGGCTGATGGTCGTGGTGGCCGCCGGCCTGCTCAACGTGGTGGTGCTCGGACTGCTCGCGCGCCGCATCAACTACTGAACTCCTCGCACGCACATGTCCGTACCGTTGCAACTCGTGACCGCCGCGCTCGCCGTCGTGCAGGTGCAGCTGCCGGCCCAGCACGTGGAACAGATGCCGGCGGAGACCTACGCGCGCGCCGAGCAGATGATGCCGACGCGCGGCGCGGAACTGGTGCTGCAGGATCGCATCGTTCCGCAATGGATTGCCGGGAGCGATCGCTTCTGGTATCGCGTGACCACGGCGCGCGGGAGTGCCTTCGTGTACGTCGATCCGGCGCGCCGCGTCCGGCGTCCGGCGTTCGATCATGCGCGTTTGGCCGCGGCGCTGTCCAAGGTCGCAGACACCGTCGTCGTCGCCGATTCGCTCCCATTCCGAACGCTGGGCTGGCAGGAAGAGGGGAAGGTCACGCGCGTGACGGTGAGCGTGCGGCGCAAGAACTGGCGGTGCGAGCTGGGCACCTACCAATGCATTGCCGCCGAGCAACCCGCGGCCGCCAACCCCAACGAAACACTGTCGCCCGATGGCAAGTGGGCGCTCTTTCTCGAGCATTACAACCTCTGGCTACGCAACACCGCCACCGGTGAGCGGCGCGCGCTCACGACTGACGGCGTGCGCCGCCATGAGTACGCGGGCTCCGTCGAGTACAGCACCGAGTGGGTGACCAATGCGCGCAACGGCTATCCTGCGCCGCCAGTGGCCCTCTGGTCTGCCGATTCGCGGCGCGTGCTCGTGCAGAAAGTCGACCAGCGCATGGTGCCGGAGACGCACCTGGTGCAGACGATCCGCGACACCGGCGTGCGCCCCAGGCTCTGGTCGTTTGCCTTCCCGTTCCCGGGTGACTCGCTGGCGCGCGCCACCTGGTGGGTGTTCGACATCACGACGGGTCGCGCGGTAGCGGGCGACGCGCCACCGATGGAGCTGGGGATCGTGCCGCTGCTGGCGTCCGGCGAAGCGTGGTGGGGCGATTCAGCGGGGACCACCGCGTACTACGTCGAACGCGGGCGCGGGGCCCGTGCCTGGTGGCTCAAGGCCCTCGATGCAGCGACCGGGCGCACCCGCACCATCGCGGAGGAGCGCGGCACCATGCTGGTGGAACCCGCGCCGGCGGTCGGCGCTCCGCCACTGGTGCGCGTGACCCCCGACGGGTCGGAAGTCATCTGGTTCTCGGAGCGAGACGGATGGGCCCACCTCTACCTCGTGGATGCAGCCACCGGGCAGGTGAAGCACCAGATCACCAAGGGCGAGTGGGTGGTGCGAGACATCGTGAAGCTCGATGCGCGCGCACGGACGCTCTGGTTCACGGCGTCGGGACGCGAGCCGGGGCGCGATCCCTACCTGCTGCATCTCTATTCCATCCGTTTCGACGGCACGGGGCTCACGCTGCTCACCCCGGAGGATGCGCAGCACCAGGTCACGCTCGGCGCGGGCGGCGGCTGGGTCGTGGATCGCATGAGTCGCCCCGACCTGGCGCCGGTGACGGTGGCCCGCTCGCTCGACGGCAAGACGGTGGTGCCGCTGGAGCGAGCCGACCTCACCCGGCTCTTGGCCGCGGGCTTTCGATGGCCCGAGCGGTTCGTCACCAAGGCGGCCGACGGCATGACCGACATCTACGGCATCATGTTCAAGCCGTCGAACTTCGATTCCACCAGGCGCTATCCGATCATCGAGGAGATCTATCCCGGGCCGCAACGCATCAACGTGCAGAAGACGTTCGTCGCGGGGAGCGAGGACCAGTCGCACGCCGAGCTGGGCGTGATCAGCATCCGCATCGATGGACGGGGCACGCCGTTGCGCTCCAGGGCGTTCCACGCCTACGCCCACGGCCACCTCGAGAACGACGGTGGCCTGGAGGATCATGTCGCCGCCCTGCGTCAGCTGGCGGCCACCCGTCCCTGGATGGACCTGGAGCGAGTGGGGATCTTCGGTAGTTCGGGGGGCGGCTTTGGCTCGGTGCGCGCGATGCTCACGTACCCCGACTTCTACAAGGTGGGGGTGAGCGCCAGCGGCAATCACGACATCCGCGGCTATCTCGCCCTGTGGGGCGAGACATACCAGGGCTATCCGGTGAGTGAGGACTATCTCGCCCCCGCCAACTGGACGTTGGCCGGGAAGCTCAAGGGGAAGCTCCTCCTGGCCTACGGAGAGCTGGACGACAACGTCGCCCCCGCCCACACGTTGCAGCTGATCGACGCCCTCACGCGCGCCAACCGGGACTACGACCTGCTCATCGCCACCAACGGGTCGCACTACATGGCCGCCAACACCTACTTCCGGCGCCGGCGGTGGGACTACTTCGTGCGGCACCTCATCGGGATGACGCCCCCCGACCACTACCTCATCACGACGCCCGCGGAGTACGAGCACAGCGGCACGCCACCCGACGTGCCGCGCCGGCGTCCCTGACGACCGCGCCCCGGCAGTCGGCCGGCACGCGGCTGCTCGACTAGGAGTTCGTGATGCCTAACAGCTGCCGCGCCTCGGCCGGGGTGGCGATCTCGCGTTGCAGCTCCTTGGCCAGGCGCACGGCGCGCTCCACCAGTTGCACGTTGGTCGCCAGCACCTTGTGCGAGTAGTAGAGATTGTCCTCGATCCCCACTCGGCAATGCCCGCCGAGGATCATGCCGAGGGTCGAGACCGGAAGCTGCGCGCGCCCCACGCCGATGCAGCTCCACTTGGCCCCCGCCGGCAGGAGGTTCATGAGCGTGAGCATGTTCTGCGGCGTGAACGAGAGCGCGTGCTGCACGCCGAGCACGAAGTCGAAGAAGGGCGGATCATTGATGAGCCCCATCTTCCAGAGGCGCGTCCCCGCCTCGATGTGGCTGGCGTCGAAGCACTCGATCTCGGGGCGCACGCCGTACTCCTGCATCTTCGCCGCCCAATACTCGGCGTAGTCGCTCCGGTTGATGTACGGCCCCTGCGGGAAGTTCACCGACCCCACGTTGAGGCTCATCATGTCGGGCCGGAGGTCGACGGCGCGGATGCGTCCCTCGCGGTCGTCGAGTCCCCAGCCGGTGGACATCTGCACGATGAGCGTCGTGTGCTTGCGCAGCCCCTCGAGCACGCGCGCGTAGAAGTCGTAGTCGAGGCACGCCTGCTGGTTGGCGTCGCGGGCGTGGTAGTGCAGGATCGACGCACCAGCCTC
This sequence comes from Gemmatimonadota bacterium, assembly GCA_016719105.1. Taxonomy (NCBI): domain Bacteria; kingdom Pseudomonadati; phylum Gemmatimonadota; species Gemmatimonadota bacterium. Next base: position 66,792 of record JADKAQ010000019.1, read on the forward strand.
CCAGCAGGCAATGCCCGTCTCGATCACTTCCTCGACGGTGACGGCGACGTGCGGGGTGTGCTCCTTGGTGGCCACCGGCCCGTTGGGGGCAACCGTTATGATCAGTTTGTCCATCGTGCCATCTCGTGGCCACCGGTGGTGGCGTTGGTAGTTAGGCAGCGCCCCCGCACGCACCGTGGACGCGGCGTGTCGCTCAGCACACCTCGAAGACTCCCGCCGCCCCCATCCCACCACCGATGCACATCGTCACGCACACGCGTCGCGCGCCGCGGCGACGTCCCTCGATGAGCGCGTGTCCCGTGAGACGCTGCCCGCTCATCCCGTACGGGTGGCCCAGGGCGATCGCGCCGCCATTCACGTTGAGCCGGTCCATGGGAATCCCCAGCGTGTCGGCGCAGTACAGCACCTGCACGGCGAAGGCCTCGTTCAGTTCCCACAGGTCGATATCGGCCACGGTGAGCCCCAGGCGCGACAGCACCTTCGGGATCGCGTAGACCGGCCCGATTCCCATCTCGTCGGGCTCGCACCCGGCCACCGCGAAGCCGAGGAAGGCGCCTAACGGCTGAAGCCCATTGGCCTGCGCGAAGCGCTCGCTCGTCACCACGCAGGCGCCGGCGCCGTCGCTGAACTGGCTGGCGTTGCCGGCGGAGATGACGCCGCCGGGAATGGCGGTGCGAATGTCCTTGATGCCGTCGTAGGTCGTCCCGGCGCGCAGTCCCTCGTCCACGCTCGACGTCACCACCTTCGTGCGGATCCCGTTCACCGGGTCGGCGACCCCCGCGGTGACGGTGATGGGGGCGATCTCGTCGGCGAACAGGCCGGCCGCCTGGGCGGCGCACGCCTTCTGTTGGCTGGCCGCGCCATACTCGTCCATGCGTTGCCTGGAGATGGCATAACGCTTCGCGACCGTCTCGGCCGTCTGCAGCATGGGCCAGTACAGCTCCGGCTTGTGCTCCGCGATCCAGCGTTCGGCGATCATGTGCGTGTTCATCTCCTGCTGCACGCACGAGATGCTCTCCACGCCCCCGGCCACGTACACCTCGCCTTCGCCCGCGATGATGCGCTGCGCCGCGAGGGCGATGGTCTGCAGCCCGCTCGAGCAGAATCGATTGATCGTCATCCCGGCCACGCTCACCGGGAGCCCGGCGCGAATGGCGCACTGGCGCGCGATGTTGACGCCGGTGGCCCCTTCCGGGTTGGCGCACCCCATCAGGACGTCTTCCACGAGCGCGGGATCGATCCTGGCACACTCCAGCGCGTGCTGCACGACGTGCCCGCCGAGGGTGGCCCCGTGGGTCATGTTGAACGCCCCCTTCCAGCTCTTGGTGAGCGGGGTTCGGGCGGTGGAGACGATCACGGCGCGGTTCATCGGGGCATTCCTCCAGTCATGGCGCTCACGTAAACCGCTTGCCGTCGGCCACCAACGCAGCCAGAAGCGGCGCGGGGCGCCAGAAGTCGGCGTCGTCGTTAGGGTTGCGGGCAAAGCGCTTCATCGCCTCGACCACGTTGAAGAGCCCCTGGCTGTCGGCGTAGCAGAGCGGGCCCCCCCGATGGATCGGGAAGCCGTAGCCGGTGAGGTAGACGATGTCCACGTCGCTCGCCTTGTTGGCGATCCCTTCCTCGAGCAGGCGCGCGGCTTCGTTGACCAGCGCATACACCAGGCGGTGCACGATCTCGTCGTCGCTGATCCGGCGAGGCGCGATGCCTAACGCCCGCCGGTGCTCGGCGAGCAGTTGCTCCACCACCGGCGACGGGATCGCATCGCGCTTGCCCGGCACGTAGTCGTACCACCCCGCCCCGGTCTTCTGCCCGAAGCGCCCCGCCTCGCACACCACGTCGGCCGACCGGCTGTACTTCATGGTGGGATGCTCGACGTAGCGCCGCTTGCGAATGGCCCAGCCGATGTCGTTCCCCGCCAGGTCGCTCATGCGGAAGACCCCCATCGCGAAGCCGAACTTCTCCAGCGCCCGGTCCACCTGCGATGGCGACGCCCCTTCATCGAGCAGGAAGCCCGCCTGGCGGAAGTACTGCTCGATCATGCGATTGCCGATGAAGCCGTCGCACACACCGGCGACGACCGCCGTCTTCTTGATCGTCTTGGCCACCCCCATCACCGTCGCCAGCACGTCCTTCCCCGTCGCGGCGCCGCGCACCACCTCGAGCAGCTTCATCACGTTGGCCGGACTGAAGAAGTGCAGTCCCAACACGTCGGCCGGCCGCTTCGTGATGGATGCGATGTGGTTGATGTCGAGCGTCGAGGTGTTGCTGGCGAGGATGGCGCCGGGCTTGGCGACCGCGTCCAGCTTGGTGAAGACCGCCTCCTTCACCCCCATCTCCTCGAAGACCGCCTCGATGATGAGGTCCGCATCGCGCAGCGCCTCGTAGCTGAGCGTGGGCGTGAGCAGCGCCAGGCGCGCCTCGCAGGTGGCTTGGTCGAGCTTCCCCTTCTTCACCTGCCCTTCGTAGTTCTTGCGGATGACGCCGAGTCCGCGATCGAGCGCCTCCTGCGTGGTCTCCAGGATCGTGACCGGAATGCCGGCGTTGAGGAAGTTCATGGCGATCCCGCCCCCCATCGTGCCGGCGCCGATGATCCCCACCGCGGCCACCTGCCTAACGGGAGTCCCCTCGGGAACGTCGGGGATCTTGCTCGCCGCACGCTCGGCGAAGAAGGCGTGGCGCAGCGCCGCCGATTCTGGCGTCGCCATGAGTGCGACGAACAGCTCGCGTTCGCGGGCCATCCCGGCATCGAACGGCAAGGCCACGGCGCCCTGCACCGCATCCACGCACTTGGACGGCGCGGGGAAGTGCGGCGCCATCGCCTTGACCGTGTTGCGCGCAAACTGGAAGTACGCGTCGGCGTCACCGTGCGTGGCCGGGAGGTCGCGCACCCTGGGAAGCGGAGCGCCTGCGGTGTGCTTCGCTCCCATCTCGGTGGCGAAGGCCACCGCGCCGATCATGAGGTCGCCCTCGATGACCGCGTCGAAGAGGCGTTGCCCCGGCACGCGCGCCAGGACGTCGCTCTTCACCGGCTCACCACTCACGATCATGTTGAGCGCGGTTTCCACGCCGAGCACGCGCGGCAAACGCTGCGTTCCACCAGCGCCGGGGAGCAGGCCGAGCTTCACCTCGGGAAGGGCGATGCTGGCGCCTGGTGAAACGACCCGGTAGTGACAGGCGAGCGCCAGTTCGAGCCCTCCCCCCATCGCCACCGAATGAATGGCGGCGATGACCGGCTTGCCGCAGCGCTCCACGAGCAGGACCAGGCTGTTGAGGTTCGGCTCGGCGTATGCCTTGGGCGTCCCGAACTCGCGGATGTCGGCCCCGCCGGAGAAGGCCTTGCCCGCGCCGGTGAGGACGATCGCCTGGACCGATGGATCGGCCTCGGCGCCGCTGATGGCGCTCGCCACGGCCGATCGTGTGGCAAGGCTCAGCCCATTGACCGGCGGGTTGTCGAGCGTGATGACGGCGGTGCTGCCCAGGATGCTGTAGGTGGCGCTCATGTCAGTGCGGGTCCGTGTCGGCCTCTGCGGCGAGGCGACATATTGCAGCCGATCTCAGCGCCACGACAGGGCGCGCGCGCCAGTCCGTGTCGGCTCCGCAGCCTCCGGCGCCACGCGCACGCCACGCGCACGCCACGCGCACGCCACGCGCACGCCACGCGCACGCCACGCGCTCGACGCACGCTGACCGCGCCGTCCCGACGTCGACCCGTCCTCCTCTCGCACCCGCCGCATGCCGCTCCTCGCCCTGCTCCTGCTGGCCGTCGCGCCGCCGCTCCCCGCGCGCGACTCCACCGAGTTCATCGTCTGGAACCATGGGCGCCGCGCCGGCGAGATGCAGCTCGTCGTCACCGGCGACTCGGTCGCCGTGCGCTACCTGCACATCGACCGCCAGCGCGGCCCCAAGGTCGAGGGCTACTACCGGCTGAACGACGGACGCCCCGTATGGGGCGAGGTGCGGAGCGGCGGGGCGCAGGCGGCGGCGGCCGACATCTCCGGCAAGCCTATCGCCCTCCAGTCCCGCTTCTTCGAGCTGCGCGGCGCCGCGGTGCGGAGCTGGAGCGACGGCGACACCACGTCGACGCCGGCGCCGGCCGGTGCGTGGTTCCTCCCCCCCACCACCACCCCGTACGACGACGCCGCGCTCGCCGCCTGGCTCCTCCGGCAGCCGCAACGTTCGGCCCCCACCGTTCCCGCCGCCACCGCCCGCGTCGAGATCGCCGCCGAGACGCGCGTCACCGTCGGCGGCGCCGCGACCCGGTTGCAACTGGCGGCTATTCATGGCATCGACCTCTCGCCCAGGCTCGTCTGGCTCGACGACGCGGGGGCGCTCTTTGCCTCCAGCGCCGGTTGGTTCATCACCGTGCGCCGCGGCGCCGAGGGGATCCTGCCCACGCTGCGCGCGCTGGAGCTGCAGTGGCACGACGCGCGCGACGCCGCCCTCGCCACCCGCTTCGCCCCCAAACCGGCCGCAGCGATCGTGATCCAGAACGGCGACCTGTTCGACAGCGAGACCGGGACCATGCGCCCGCGCACGACGGTCGTCATCCAGGGTGAGCGCATCACCGCCGTTGGCCCCGCCGAATCGACCCGGGGGCCCGCCGGCGCCACCATCATCGACGCCACCGGGCGCACCATCATCCCCGGCATGTGGGACATGCACACCCACGCCTTCCAGGGGACGAGCGATGGCCTCTTGCAGCTCGCGGCAGGCATCACCACGGTGCGCGACATGGCCGCCGACCTCGACGTCGCCACGTCACTCCGTGACCGCGCCGACCGCGGTACGCTGCTCGGGCCGCGCATGATCCTCGCCGGCTTTGTCGAGGGGCCCGGCAAGTGGGCCGGCCCCACCGGCGTCCTCGTGCGGACCGAGGACGAGGCGCGCGCCGTCGTGGCGCGCTACGACTCGCTGGGCTATAAGCAGATCAAGCTCTACAACCTCGTGCACCCCGATCTGGTCCCCGTGATTGCCGCCGAGGCACATGCGCGCGGCATGCGCTTGAGCGGGCACATTCCCCGCGGGATGAGCGTGACCGCCGCCATCCGCGTCGGCTACGACGAGGTGCAGCACGGGGCGTTCCTCTTCTCCAACTTCTTCCAGGACTCGCTGTACTTCCCGCGCATGCGCGCCTACTCGGAAGTGGCGAGCCTCGTGGCCCCCACGTTCAACGTCGATGCGCCGGAGGTCACCGCGCTCGTCAATGTGCTGCGCGATCGCGGCACCGTGTTCGACGGGACGTTCAACATCTGGCAGGATCGCCAGCGCCTCCTCCCCGACGGCACCGACCCCGTCTTCGGCCCCACCATCGACTGGCTCCCGCCGGTGCTGCAGCGCGACCTGCGGGCCGGCGAGGGCGGATCGTCCGAGGCAATCGCCCGCGCACAATCGGCCTCGACCGCCTACCGGCGCATGCTCAAGCGCCTGTTCGATGCCGGGGTCACGCTCGTCGCCGGGACCGACAACGTCGCCGGACTCTCGTTTCACGGTGAGCTCGAGATCTACGAACGTGCCGGCATCCCCGCGCCTAACGTCCTGCAGATTGCGACCATCACGTCGGCGCGCGTGATGAAGCAGGACAAGGACTACGGGAGCGTGGCCGTGGGCAAGGTCGCCGACCTGGCGATCGTGGCCGGGCGGCCGGCGGAACGGATCACCGACCTGCGGAAGACGGAGATGGTTGTGCGCGCGGGACGGGTGTATCGGAGCCGGGCGTTGTATGAGGGGGCGGGGGTGGTGCCGCGATAGGAGTCGGCACCGACCCGACCATCGCACGCTGACTCTTCAAGGTTTCCCCGCGCACACAATGGACTTTCGTTTCCCCTTGCTCGTGACCCTCGCGCTCGTCGGCGGTCCACTGGTGTGGACCCTCTGGCGGCGCCGGCGCACCGGACTCCTCCTCGCACTCGGGGTCGCCGTCGCACTCTGGCTGCTCGTGGGGCCGGGCGTGCTGCTGGACGGGGGGCTCTCGTCGGCCCTGGCCGGCACCGGGCTCGTCATCGCGGTGGTGGTCGTCGTGGTGGCCGTGCGCTCGCGCGCGCGCCGCGACTAGCCGCGCACCGTCGGTGCCCCCCTACTTCCAGGGATCCCCCAACGCCGGATTCCGCAGGAACGCCGAGTCCGTCAGGCTCTCCAGGAACGCGATCACGTCCCGCTTCTCCCCCGCCGTCATCGCAAAGCCGTGCACGTTGGGCGCCTTGTTCGGGTTGGCGCGCCCCACGCCCGCGTAGGGCCCCGCGGCGATCGTGCGACCGCCGGCGGCATAGTGATCGAGCACCTCGCCTAACGTGGCGATGCTCCCGTCGTGCATGTACGGCGCCGTCACCGCGATGTTGCGCAGCGTGGGCGGGCGGAACTTGCCCACGTCGTCGGGCCGCCGCGTGACCCGATGGATCCCGGTGTTGCTCGCCGGATACGATGTCTCCCCCGGCAGGTTGTACAACCCCGTGTTGAAGAACGACGGCTCCACCGCCGGCCCCCCGTCGTAGCGCACCGCCCCGCTGAAGTTCCAGCCGCCATGGCACTGGAAGCACCCGCCCCGCTGTCCCGAGAAGAAGAACAGCTCCCCCCGCTTGGCCGATTCGGACAGGGCGTTTGGCTCGCCGCCGTAGCGATAGCGATCGTACGGCGACCGCATCGACACCATCGTGCGCTCGAACGCCGCGATCGCCTTCACCACGTTGGCAATCGTGTATCGATCGCCGGCTGGCGACGATTCGGGGAACGCGCGCGAAAAGCGCCGCTGGTACACGCTGTCGCGCTGCAGCACCGCGAGGAACCGCCCCTCCATGCCGCGCAACCCCAGCTCCACCGGCTCCGTCCCGAACATCGGCACCAGCGCCTGCGCCTCGAGCGCCGTCGTCACGGGATCGGCCCATGTCAGCGCCGGGCTGTAGCCGATGTTCGCCAGGCTCATGCTCCCGCGCGGGTGCATCTCGCCCGTCGTCCCCACCGCGCGCGCCAGGCCGTCGGTGAAGGCCAGTTCCTGGCGATGGCAGCTCGCGCACGACTGCGCTCCGTTCACCGACATGCGCCGATCGTAGAACAGGCGGCGCCCCAGCTCGACCTTGGCGGCGCTCATCGCGTTGTCTGCCGGCACGGGCGGTTTGGGGAATGGCGCCGGGATGTCCCACGCGAACGGCGGCGCCTGCGCCACCGCCGTCCCCACGGCCACGAGCGCGGCCATGGCCACCGCCGCGCGTCGCATCGTCACCGCTTCGTCTGCACCACCGTCACCGACGCCAGCATGCGAATCGACCGTGCCCCCCGCTTGTCGCCGGGCACGACCAGCCGGAATGCCCCCATCTCCCCAAACAGCGGCTTGCCGTCGGCCGCATCGGCCACGAGGTACTGGCCGTCGGTGATCTCGGGATCCAGTTCACCTAACGAGAAGAGCACCTGGTAACCGTCGCTCGCCGCGGCCAGCACGTACATCGACAGCGACCCCCCGCGGAGCCCGTTGCCAATCGGAAGCCCGGCCTTGCGCAGCACCTCCGCCAGCCACACCCCTTCGTACTTCGTGGCGATCCCGTTGTTCGTCGTGGTGACCGAGGCGCGTGGCATGGCGGCCAGGTCGGTTGCCGTCAGTGTCAACGGTTTCGGAACCGCCCCGCTCACCGCGATCGACGGCGCCCCCTGCTGCGCCGCGACCGGTGCAGCCGTCACCGCGAGCGACACCACCATCGACGCCGCCAGCATCCGGAGTCTCGTCCCGTAGCTCATGTAGGTGTCCCGGTTGAACTCAGTGCCCAAGCCGCACCCCCACCTGCACCGGATACCGGTCTCCCGCCTTCGGCAGTGCGCTGGCCGTCTCGTTCACGGGGTAACGATAGCGCTGGGTCGCGGCGTCGAAACCCACCCCGCCACTCAGACGAGACTCACGGTACGGATCGACTTCGAGGGGAGCCGGAGGCTGGGGCCGGGGACGATCGCATTGCTCGAGGCCATCAGCGCCACCGGCTCAACGCCGGAGCAGCACCTGCGAGCCGGAGGTTAGGCAGCCGGCGACGGCAAGGTGCGCCGCGACGGCCGGCGATATGTGCGATGGGACATTACGCCTCGCCAGAAGGCCCGGTCCACTTGCCGCCTAGCTCCCCTCCTTTCCCTCCTTCCGCAGCCGCCGCGCCCGTGCCGCCACCAGCGCGTGCCGCCACCAGCGCGTGCCGCACGGGAATCGTCCACGTGTCGGCGAGTAGCGGCAGCGCAGCAAGACCCCCGAGATTTCTTCCAGTCCGGGCGCCGCCACCCACCATTCGCCGCAGCGCCCGTCATACCTCGACTTCCACCGGGACACGATGCGCATCGCAGTCATCGGCAGCGGCAACGTCGGCGGCACCCTCGGCCGCCGCTGGGCAACGCTCGGGCACGACGTCGTCTTCGGCGTGCGTGACCCCAAACGCGGCGCTGCCGCCGTGAAGGGGGGCGCCGGCGAGGGCGCCCTTCCCGATCGTGCCCGCGTCGCCACCCCCGCACAGGCCGTGCGCGGCGACGACGGGTGGCGCGCCGACGTCGTCCTCGTCGCCACCCCTTGGCCGGCCGTCGCCTCCGCGCTCTCCGAGCTCGGCCCTGGCGCGCTCGACGGCGTCGTCCTCCTCGACGCCACCAACCCGTTAGGTCCCGGCCTCCGCCTGGAGTCGGGACCCGACGGCGCCTCGGGCGCCGAGCAGGTGCAAGCGCTCGCGCCGACGGCACGGGTGGTGAAGGCCTTCAACACCACCGGCTTCGACAACATGCGCGACCCGGTGTACGAAGGGCGCGCCTCGGTCATGTTCTACGCCGGCGACGACGCAGCGGCCAGGCAGGTCGCCCACCAGCTGGCGACCGACCTCGGCTTCGACGCCGTCGATGCGGGTCCCCTCGCGCGCGCGCGCGAGCTCGAGCACCTGGCGGTGCTCTGGATCTCGCTCGCCATGGGTGTCGGTGGGACGCCGAGCCATGGGCGGAGCATCGCGTTCCGGTTGATGCGGCGATAGTCGGAGCAGGGTGCCGGGACGACACGCTGCGATCCTGCCGCTTCTCTCTAGTCTCCCCCGCTTCCGTTCCGTAGCTTCGCCGCAGCACTGACTTGCGGGGTGCGCGTGGAGCGGGAACGGCGATCGTCGTCAGATCACCCTCGCTGCGCAGCTCCAGCATCCGCACATCGTAGCGGTCTTCGATTCCGTCGAGGCCGCCGACGACGACCTGTGGTTCACGATGCCGTACATCCCTTGGGTGCCATGATGCGCACACGGGTGGCGCTCAGCGCGTTGGGTGAGGGCCGGGAACTGCAGTGTCGTTCGCGAGAAGAGCGTATTCGGCTACGCCGTTGGCCAGGGTGAAGATGAGGGGGGGCCGTTGCGGCGCGTCACCTGGCAGTCTGGAGGACACGTACACACCACCGGCGACCGTCAAGGCCATACGCGATCAGCGCGCCGTCGTGCTGCAACAGAGCAGCGATGCATGGAAAGCGTCGGCTCCGGGATGGTCACCGCCCCCAGCCCTGTCCCAAGCTCCGCCTAGATCTCCTTCCCCCGAAACACCACCACCGCCGCCACCGCGAATCCGACCATCCCCACCATCGCCGTCCCCACCGGCCAGCCCCACCACAGGTCTCCCCCGCGCAGCGCGTTCGCAATCGCCGCCGAGAGCCCGACAAACGAGTACCGCTCGGCCGCCGGCCACATCGACAACAGCAGCAGCACCATCACGAACGCCAGCCCGGCCCCCGCCGCGCCGCCGCGCGAACGGAAGCTCGCCGAGAAGAAGACCATCGCGCTCACGACGAGCCCCGCGTGTACGAGCCAGATCGCGACCGCGGTGAAGAGCGGCGCCGCAGGCACCGGTGGAAAGAGCGCGCGGGTCACGAGCAGCGTCACCACCGTCGTCAGCATCGTGGCCGCCAGCAGCAAGGCCAGCTCGGCCACCAGCTTCGACAGGATGAACGCGGCGCGCGACACGGGCTTCGTGAGGACCATGATCGCCGTCCCCGAGGCGCGCTCGCCGGAGACCAGCCCGCCGCCGCCGATGATCAGCGCCAGCAGCACCATCTGCATGAGCCCCTTCACGAACTGTGCGTAGGCGTCGACGGCCGTGGGATCGGGAACGGTGATGACGACGCCCGGCTGCTGCGCCGCCATCGACGCCAGCAGGCGCGGCGTGAGCAACGCCATAATCGGCCCGGTGACGGCAAAGAAGGCGAGGATCCCGGGAACGACCCAGAGCCGCCACGTGCGCCGGATCTCGAGGAACTCCTTGGCGAGCAGGGGAATGAAACCGCTCATGAATCCGTCCGCGGCTGCTCGCAGGTCATGCGCGCTCCCCTCCCACCAGCTGCACGAAGACGTCCTCGAGGCTGACCTCCTCATTCGCCAGCCGCAACAGCCCGAGCTCGGCATCGGCCACGGCGCGCGGCAGGACATGCGCCGCGCGCTGGGCATCGGAGACCGTCAGGCGCAATGTGGCGTCCTCGATGTCGCAGGCGACGAGCCACGGCGCTCCCTCCAGCCGCTCGGCGAGCACACGTGCGTCACCGTCGACCGTCACCGCCAGGCGGTGCACCCCCGCCCGTTCCTTGAGGGCGGCGACGCTGGAGTTGGCCACTACGCGCCCGTGGTCCAGGATGGCCACCGTGTCGCACACCCGCTCGACGTCGGCCAGGATGTGGGTGGAGAAGAACACGGTGGCTCGGCCGCGCAGCGAGGCGACGGTTTCCAGCACCTCACGCCGCCCGATCGGGTCGAGGGCGCTGGTGGGTTCGTCGAGGATGAGCAGGCGCGGGGCATTGATGAGCGCCTGCGCGATTCCCAGCCGCTGCTTCATCCCGCGCGAGTACCCGCCGATGCGCGTGGCCACGTTCGTTAGGCCGGCGAGGTCGAGCAGGTCGTCCACGCGCTGGCGCAACGCCGAGCCCCCGAGCCCGAACAGGCGCCCGGTGAAGCCCAGAAACTCGACCGCCGTCATCCAGTCGTAGAAGCCCGGCACGTCGGGGAGGAAGCCGATCTCGCGCGCGATCGCCGCCCGATCGTGTGCCAGGTCGCGCCCGACGACGCGCACCGTCCCAGCCGTGGCGTGCGCCAGCCCGGTGACGATACGGATGGTCGTCGTCTTCCCGGCACCGTTAGGCCCGAGGAAGCCGAAGATCGAGCCGTTCGGGACCCGCAGCGAGATCCCATCCAGCGCCACGGCGGTGCCGAACTCCTTGCGGAGCGACCGGATGTCGAGCGCGGCTGCGGTCGACGCCTCCGCGGGACCCGACTCGTCAGGCATCGCGGTCGCCGTACAGGCGGTCCACCGCGGCGCGGCGTTTCCCGCTGCGATCGCCGCCGGGGAGATCCTCGAACGTCGCCGGCAGCGGCGCGCTTCGGCCAACGACGAGATAGACGATTGCCCCGAGCAGGTTGCCGAAGAGGATGACGACCGCCCAGACCCACTTGCGTCCGCCCGGCACTACCTCGCGACGGGAGAGGTCGAGCAACCCCCAGACCTGCAGCGAGAGCTGCACGAGCACGAGGGCGCCGAGGGCGATCAGCAATCCGGTGGGGAGGTCGCGGAGCTTTTCCATGGGCATATGCATAGCAGTCGTGCTCGCCGGGGGGAACATCCCCCGCACTCGCCGACGCTCTCCACGGTAGGCCACCGCGGCAGGACACTGCAACCGCCCCCGTATTGCCGCCGCGCGACGTTTCACTCGCCGCACCGCGCCCCTAACATGCGTACAGCACGGACGACGAACCGCTCGTGACCGTCGCGCCAGCCCGACGCACCTCCCGCGTTGCTTCCCACCAGATGACCATCATGCGCCCCGCACTCGCCTCGTTGCTGCGTCGTACCCCCTTCGCGGCGACGTCAGCGGTCCTGTTCGTTCTTTCCGCGTGCACCACCACGACCGGGCGTACGCCCGCTCCGCTCACCACCTCGGGCAGCACGCCGACAGCTCGAGTGGCCACGGGTGACGGCGACCGGAGCGCCGTGCGCACTCCCGATGCGCGCATGGAGCGCTTTGTCGACTCGGTCCTCGCCGGCCTCACGCTCGAGGAAAAGTTGGGACAGCTCACCCAGTACCGTGGGCAATTTGGACTCACCGGGCCGCAGACCCCCGAGGCCGGGGCGGTCGACATTCGCGCCGGACGCGTCGGCTCGTTCCTGGGCGTCGTTGGCGCCGCGGTCACCCGCGAGATGCAACGGGTGGCCGTCGAGGAATCGCGGGCGAAGATCCCGGTCCTCTTCGCCCACGACGTCGTCCACGGCTTCCGCACCATCTTCCCCGTCCCCCTGGCCGAGGCGTCGAGTTGGGACCCGGCCGCGGTGCAGCGCGCCGCCCGCATTGCAGCTGCCGAAGGGGCGGCCAACGGCCTGCACTGGACCTTTGCGCCGATGGTCGACATCGCGCGCGATCCGCGCTGGGGGCGCGTGGTCGAGGGCTCGGGAGAAGATCCGTATCTGGGAAGCGTGATGGCCGCCGCCCGCGTGCGCGGCTACCAGGGGAACGACCTGCGCGATTCGCTCGCCCTCATCGCCAGCGTCAAGCACTTCGTCGGCTATGGCGCCGCCGAGGGGGGGCGCGACTACAACACGACCGATATCCCGGCGCGTACGCTGCGGGAGATCTATCTCCCGCCGTTCCAGGCGGCGGTGAACGCGGGGGCGCGATCGGTGATGGCCTCGTTCAATGAGATCGACGGCGTCCCGATGCATGCGAACCGCGCGCTCATCGACGGCGTGCTGCGCGATCGCTGGGGATGGGACGGCATCCTGGTGAGCGACTACACCGGCGTGATGGAACTGCTCAACCACGGCATCGGTGGCGACACCGCCACCGTCGGACGACTGGCGCTCGACGCCGGGATCGACGTCGACATGGTGAGCAACATCTACTTCTCGTATCTCCCCGCCGAGGTGCGCGCTGGCCGACTGCCGCTGGCCGCAGTCGACAGCGCGGTGCGCCGCGTGCTGCGCGTGAAGTACGAGATGGGGCTGTTCGCCGACCCGTACCACCACAGCAGCGAGGCGCGTGAACGGGCGCTGACCCTCTCGCCCGCCTACGTGGCCGAGGCGCGCGACATGGCCCGGCGCTCGATCGTGCTGCTCAAGAACAGCGGCGGCGCCCTCCCCTTGTCGAAGTCGTTAGGCACGCTGGCCGTGATCGGGACACTCGCCGACGACGCACGCTCGGCCCTCGGCAACTGGGCCGCCGTGGGACGCCCGGAGGACGCCGTCACGATCCTCGCCGGCATTCGGCAGGCGGTCGGCTCGCGCACGCGCATCCTCTACGCGCCGGGCGCCCCGGTCGACAGCGCCGACACGACTGGCTTCGCCCAGGCCGTGCGGATCGCCCGGCAGGCCGATGCCGTGGTGCTCGTGCTCGGCGAGCACCAGGACATGAGCGCCGAGGCGCGCAACCGCGCGTCGCTCGACCTGCCGGGGGTGCAGCTGCAACTGGCGCAGGCTGTGGTGGCCACCGGCAAGCCGGTGGTTGTGATCCTCGAGAACGGCCGCCCGCTGTCCATCCCCTGGCTCGCCGAGCACGTCCCCGCCATCCTCGAGACGTGGTACCTCGGCGTACAGATGGGGCCCGCCGTGGCCGACGTCCTGTTTGGCGACGCCAATCCCGGAGGCAAGCTCCCGGTGTCGTTCCCGCGCACCGTCGGACAGGTCCCCGTCTACTACAATCACAAGAACACCGGGCGTCCCCCCGACGAGCGCGAACGCTACACGTCCAAGTACCTCGACGTGCCGTGGACCCCGCAGTGGGCGTTCGGGCATGGGTTGAGCTACACGACGTTTGCCTATGAGCCCCCGACGCTCAGCGCCACGCAGCTCGCGATGGGTGACTCCGTCGTCGTGCGTGTGGCGCTCACCAACACCGGGACACGTGCCGGCGACGAGGTGGTGCAGCTGTATGTGCGTGACGACGTCGGGAGCGTGACGCGCCCGGTGAAGATGCTGCGCGGCTTCGAACGCGTCTCGCTCACGCCGGGCGAGCGCCGCACCGTGTCGTTCACCCTGCGGCCGCGCGACCTGGCGTTCTACGACCTGGACATGCGCCACGTGGTGGAGCCCGGGACGTTCACCGTGTACGTCGGGGGCAGCTCCGTCGACGTGCGCGAGGCGCGCTTCCGCGTGACGGGGACGACGATGGTGGTGCCCGATCGGGGGCTGATACCATAGAGGAAGGTCGCTGCTGCCCTGCACGGGCCTATACCATCACGTCGCATCCCGCCACGCCAACGCCACCAACGGCGACACAACGAGAAACTGCACGACCGTGAACGCCGACTCCAGCAACAGGAGGGAGGAAACCGACGTCATGCGGTACTTCGCCGCCACCGGCAGCGTCGTGAACGTCCATGCCAGCACGCCTAACACCAGGGCAAAGCCCGCCGCCCCCTGCAACCACGCCTCGCGATTCGTGCTGAACACTCGCGGATAGAGCCAAGCGAAGATCAGCGCCTGCACGATCATCGTGACGAGCCCCAGGGGGTGGGAGCCGGTGCGGCGGGTAACGTAGCAGACGGGAGGACACGTGCGCACCACTGGAACTTCACCCCCCTCCGCGGTCTTGCCTCCGACATGGCACGCGCTGGTCTCTCCCCTCTCCGCCGATGTCGCCCTCCACCCCCTCCGCCGCCACGACCGCACCACGATTCAACCGCTGGCTGATCGTCGCCGCGGCCGCCCTCGTTGGCGTGCTCCTGGTCGTCTCGGCCAGCGCGCAGCTCCCCTCATCCCGCGATTCTCGACCTACGTCGCCTCGCTCGGCCCTGCCGGCCCAGCGGTCTTCGTCGTCGGCTACGCACTCGCGACCGTGGGCTTCATCCCCGGCTCGCTCCTCACGCTCTCCGCCGGCGCGATCTTCGGCCTCGGCTGGGGGGTCGTGCTGGTCTTCATCGCCGCCACACTCGGCTCCACGCTCGCCTTCCTCATCGCGCGCTATGGCGCCCGCCAGGCCATCGCCCGGCGCGTCGACAGCAATCCGCAGTTTGCCGCCGTCAACAGGGCCATTGCCGCCCAGGGACGCCGCATCGTCTTCCTCCTGCGCCTCTCCCCGGCCTTCCCCTTCTCGCTCCTCAACTACGCGCTCGGCCTCACCACCGTCTCGCTGCGCGACTATGTCCTCGCGGGCATCGGCATGCTCCCGGGGACCGTCCTCTACGTCTACTACGGCAAGCTCGCCGGCGACGTCGCCTCGCTCGCTTCAGGGGCGGCACCGGCGCGCGGCACCGGCTACTACGCGGTGCTCGGGCTCGGCCTGCTCGCCACCATCGCCGTCACCACCATCGTGACGCGCACGGCGCGCCGCGCCCTTCGCGACGCCACCGCAGCAGCGGCGCCGGACGAGGAGACCTAACGACGCACGCGATGGACAAACAAAAGGCGCCGCGTCCCGACCATTGGGACGCGGCGCCTTTTGCTGGGTCGGTCAGCGAAAGAGCCGGAACCAAGTGGCAAACAGTGCCTTCGCACTCGACGTCAGCTTCCGCCGCCGCCACGTATCGGCCGCACGCCGAAAGACGTCGGACTGCGTGGGATATGCATGGATGGTTGCCCCCACCTTGCCGAGCCCGAGCCCGTGCGTGATGGCGACCCCCAGCTCGCCAATCATTTCCCCCGCATGCGCCGCGACCAACGTCGCCCCCACGATGCGATCGGTGCCGCTGGCCAGGTACACCTTGAGGAAGCCCGCATCATCCCCCTCCAGCACCGAGCGATCGTTCGCCGTCAGGTCCACGCGCAGCACCTCGACCGCCTGGCCCCGTGCCTGCGACTCGTCAGGCGTCGCCCCCACGTGCGCCACCTCGGGCGACGTGTAGGTCACGCGCGGCACCACCAGGTCGCGATTGCCCCCGCCACCCATGCCGAAGAAGAGCGCATTGGCCACCGCCCGCCGCGCCTGCGCATCGGCCACGTGCGTGAACTGCAGCGCCGAGGCCACGTCGCCGATCGCGTAGATGCGTCGGTTGCTCGTCTGGTAGCGGTCGTTGACCGTCACGCCGGCGCGCGTCGTCGCCACTCCTGCCGCCTCGAGCCCCAGCCGCTCCACGTTCGGAGTGCGACCGGTGGCGACGAGCAGGCGATCGGCGTGCAGCACCGAGCTGCCATGCTCCCCCGCCAGCTCCACCGCGAATGTCCCCTCCGCATGCCCCACACTGGCGATGCGCGCGCCGTTCACCACCCGCACACCGTCAGCCGCAAGCGAGCGGGCGACGATCGCGGCCGCGTCGGCATCCTCGCGCGGCAGCACGCGGGAGTCGGCATGCACGAGCGTGACCTCGGTCCCGAAGCGCGCAAACGACTGCGCCAGCTCGGTGCCGATGGGGCCACCGCCAATCACCACCAGCCGCTCGGGACGTTCGGTGAGGGAGAAGATCGACTCGTTGGTGTCGTACGGTGTGTCCGACAACCCGGGAATGGGGGGGCGCGCCGCGCGCGCCCCGGTGGCGATGATCGCCCGCCGAAAGCGGAGCGTCGCGCCACCGACCATGAGCGTGTCGGCGCCGGTAAATGCCCCTTCGCCAATGAAGACATCGACACCGAGTCCGGCAAAGCGCGCGACGCTGTCCACGTCCGAGAGATGGGCCCGCAGCGTGCGCATGCGGGCCATCACCGCTCCGTAGTCGCCGTCACCTGCAACGGCCGGCCCCCCGAAGTCGCGGGCCGCCGTGCGCGCATCATGCCACGCCCGCGCCGCGCGGATGACCGCCTTGGACGGCACGCAGCCGAAGTTGAGGCAGTCGCCGCCAAACATGTGACGCTCGACGAGCGCAACGCGTGCGCCCAGCCCGGCCGCGATCGCTGCCGACACCAGCCCCGCCGTCCCCGCCCCGACCACTACCAGGTGATATCGGTCCTTGGGGGTGGGGTTATTCCACCCACTGGGGGCGACGTTGCGCAGCAGCTCGGCGTTGGCGCCGTCATACGGAGAGAGCTCCACGGGAGACGGCCAGTCGACCGGTCGCGTCTCGTGAGAATTGGCAGGCATTGAATGGCTTCCAGGTAGTCGGTCGTCGTCGAGCGTCAAGTCGACCCGGCGGCCGGGAGTTCCACGTTCGCCATACGGAACTTCCTGCGCGACTGGCGTCTTTCAGCGTCCAGATGCCCATCGCCCGCGTCTCCCGTCTTCGTACCGCGCTCACCACCGCGCTCGCGCTCGTGGCCGTGCTCGCCGCGGCACCGCTCGCCGCCCCGCTCCGGGCGCAGGGGCTACCACCGCAACTGCACGCGCCTTTCGATTCGCTGCTGCGCCAGCACGTGCGCGACGGCCTCGTGGACTACGACGCCATGGCGCGCGCGCCGCAGTTTGCCGCCTACCTCGGCACGCTCGCGCGCACCAGGTCCGACGGTTGGCCGCGCGCCGAGCGCCTCGCCTTGCTCATCAACGCCTACAATGCCTACACCATCGCCCAGGTCAACGCGCATAACGAGCGTCGCTCCATCCGCAACATCAACAAGTCGTTTGGTGTCGTGGGGAGCGGTGCGTGGGGCGAGAAAATGGCCACCATTGGCGGTGTGACGCTCACTCTCGACGAGATTGAACACGAACGGATTCGCCCGGTCTTCAAGGAGCCACGCATCCACTTCGCCCTCGTCTGCGCCGCCCGGGGCTGTCCCCCGCTGCGCGCCGAGGCATATCGCGGCGACGTCCTGGACCAACAGCTCACCGACCAGGCGCAGCGCTTCCTGCTGCGCTCCCCTACGAAGAACCGTGTCGACGTCGCCGCAGCGACCGTCTACCTGAGCCCGATCTTCAAGTGGTACGGCGGCGACTTCGGGAAGGACGAAGGCGCGCGTCTGCGCTACATCGGCTCGTTCTTCCCCGACGGCGCGGAGGCACGACTCCTCGCCACCGGTCGGGCGCGCATTCGGTGGACCGACTACGACTGGAGCCTCAACATCCTCGGCAAGGCACACTGATCGCGAGCGAGTCCAACGACGCCGGGAGGGCGGCGTCAGGCTCACGGTGAGTGGCGCACGCCGACAGGCGGCGCGAACCGTCGCATGAAGCGACGATCGAGCCAGTCCTTCCACCGCATCGCCCACCGTCCCTGGGCCACCAGTCCCCCCCACGAGGCCAGCGCCGTTCCATCCCCTGCGTTGGCCAGCGCCAGGAACCGCTGCTGCGGGCGATAGGCGTCCGGGCGCGCCCCATCACCGAGTGCGTGGGCCAGCGCGAGCACCAGCCGCGGCCCCATGCGCACGGCGTACACCCCCGCCTTGGGCGTGTCGGGCCACGACGCGAGCGACGCCGAGTCGCCAGCCGCAAAGACGCGGGGATCGCCGACCGACTGCAGCCGGTCGTCCACCAGCAGGAAGCCGCGCGCATCAACCGGCAACCCGCTCGCGGCCAGCCACGGCGCCGCTTCTCCCCCCGTGGCCCACACCACCAGGTCGGCCCGACGCCGCTGCAGCTCGCCGGCATGCTGCAGCGTGATGCGTCCGGCATCGAGCTGCACCGGCGCCGTCGCCAGCCGCAACTCGATCCCACGCGCTTCGCACACGCGCTGGAGTCGCTGCGACACCGCGGATGACGGTCGCTGGCGAGCACGGTGTCGCGCGAGACGAGGGCGACGCGCACGGACTGGCCGCCCCCCGCGCCTTCAAGCGTGCCTGCAGGCGCGCCGCGCGGCGCGACTCCGTTGGCCCGCGTCCGGATGGCGAGCGCCAACTCGACCCCCGCCATCCCGCCGCCGACCACCACCACCTCTCCGCCCCCGCTGCGCGCGAGGGCATCGAGCCGCTCACCGATGGTACGGATCGCCGCCAGCGGCTTCACCGCGACCGCATGCTCGGCCACACCAGGGATGGCCTTCCCACTCACCTGCGAGCCGACGGCAATGGAGCAGACGTCGTACGGCACGGTGCTGCCATCGGCAAGCGTGAGCGTACGAGCGCGCGGGTCAATGCCTGTCACGTGCGCAGGTAGCAGCGTACCGCCAGCTGCACGTACCGCCGCCGCGACGTCGATCGACAGTTCGTCGATCGTGTACTGCCCGGCGAGCCATCCGGGGACCATTCCGCTGTAGACGTGGCGCGCCTCGCCCGTGCACACCACCAGGTCGCACGCGGGGAGCCGTCCCTGGCGCGCCGCTTCGAGCACGAACAGGTGCGAGTGCCCGAGTCCCGCGAGGACGAGGCGAGGGCGCGCAGCGGCATCGGGGAGCGGTTGCACCAGCTCGCCGGAACGTTCGGTCACGTGGGCTGGAACCCTTCGGCCTGCAGGACTGACCTGACCTTCGCCGCCAGTCCGTCGGTGTCGACCGGCTCGCGTCGCACCTGTGCGACCGCGCGCAGGAACGCACGCTCGAACTCGGCGTGCGGATGGCAGCGCCCGCACATGGCCAGGTGCGCCTCGATCGCCTGCATGCGCTCAGGGGTCAGCTCGCCATCCAGGTAGTCCCAGAGTTGGCGCATCACTTCGTCGCAGTTGATCATCGGCATCACGTGGAACGACTCCGTGGTTCACCGCTCACCGCGGTTACTCTCGCCGCGCCCAGTCCGGCGTCGCGCGCGTGAGTGATGAGCTTCTCCTGCAGAATGCGGCGCGCGCGAAAGAGACGGGAACGGACCGTCCCGATCGGCACGCCAAGGATTTGCGACACGGTGTCGTACGTCTGGTCGTGTACGTCCACCATCAGCGCCACCTCGCGGTACGGCAGCGGGAGCTCGGCGATCGCCGACTCGATCGCTTCGATCACCTCGGTGCGCTCGAACATGTGTTGCAGGTTCGACTCCCTTACCGAGGTATGCAGCGCCGCCGCGGCAAGTGCCTCGAGTTCGGGATCATCCACTGCCAGCGCACGCTCGTCGCGGCGCCTGGTGCGCAGGAACTGGTTGCGGCAAATCGTGAACAGCCACGCGCGACATTCCGACCCATCGAGATACTGGTGCCAGGCGCGGTAAGCGTTCAGGAAGGTGTCCTGCACCAGGTCGTCGGCCTCGCTCTGGTTGCGGGTGAGCGAGAGGGCGTAGCGCGCAACGTCTGGCAGGCATACCAAGGCCTCACGCTCGAAGCGTGCGTCCTTTCCGGCAGTGAGTGGGGGCGTGCTCATGACGACGAGGTTAGACCGGCCCCCGCCAAAGAGTTCCATCTGCACAGACGGAACCCGTCACCCCATCCGGCGCACCCCGAGCCTTGTGTGCTCATCGCAGGTGACGCCTCCCCCACCACAGCCGCTGCACCACGTTGAGCAACACCAGCCCCCCCATCACCACGAACCCCTCGGCCCGCCAGGCTGGCCAGGCAATGAAGGCGGCGTACAGCACGAGCGTCTCCGTCCCCGCCACGATCCCCGGTGGCATCGTCACCGTCGTGAGCTCACCCGTCTTCGACGCCCCCGCGTCGCGGCGTTCGAGGATCGCCGCCAGGTACATCCACGACGCCGCATTCACGAAGAAGGTGGCGAGGAGGAAGGCGCCGGCCATCGCCGTGCGGAGCTCGGCAGCTGCAACGACCATGGCCATCGGCACGATCGCGTAGACGACGAAGTCGAGGACGATGTCCGTGTAGCCCCCGAAGTCCGACTGTGTCTCCTGCACGCGCGCCAGGGTGCCGTCCAGTCCATCCAGCGCGCGGTTGGTTATCCACAGCCCCAACGCCAGCGCGTTGGCGCCCTGCACGATCGCCCATGCCGTCGCCACCCCGGCGATGAGTGCGGCGAGCGTCACCATCATCGGCGTCACCCCTCGCCCGAGCGCACGGGCGAGCGGTGCGAACCACCGGTCCTTGAGCCGACGCAACAAGTCGTCAAACATCAGCAGCAGCTCGCGTCCCGGCGGGTTGTGCGTGCGAACCCATTGGCGCGTTTCCTTCGGAGAGCACTGAGACGCGATCTGCCGCCACCGACAACGCCACCCGATCGCCGGCTGCGATCGTCGTGCCCGGCGCCGGCGTCGCCATCAGTCGCTCTGCAGCACACCGCACCACGAGCACGCTCCCTTGCACCCGCATCTGCACGCTCTCGACGACCCCGGTTCCCTCGGAACAGGGACGCGCGCTCAAGGCGTCGGCAGCACCAACCAGTGTCGCAGGGCCGCGCGCGGCCGTGGTCGGCACGGCACCAAGGGCACTCGTGAAATGCCCCGCATCGTCCACCTCGCCAACGACGATGTTGGGCAGCCCGAGAAAGCGCGCCACCGCCACCGACGCCGGTCGGCGCAGCACCGTCGCCACCGCGTCCACCTGCGCCAGCCCCGACGGGAGCAGCACCGCCATCCGGTGCGCAAACTGCACCGCCTCGTCCACATCGTGGGTGACCACCACCACCGCGGGGCCATTCGCGTCGAGCAGCGCCACCACGGCATCGCGCACCTCACGACGCAGCGCCGGGTCGAGCGCGGCGAACGGCTCGTCCAGCAGGAGCACATCCGGCGTCGCCGCCAACGCCCGCGCCAGCGCGACGCGGTGCTTCTGCCCTCCGCTCAGCGCCGTCACCCGTCGCTCGGCAAATCCGGCAAGGTCGACGCGCGCCAGCAACCGTCGCGCCTCGACGCGTGCCTGCTCCTCACCCACCCCGCGCAAGCGCATCGGGAAGGCGATGTTGTCCAGCACATGGAGGTGCGGAAAGAGCGCCGGCGCCTGGTGCAGGTACACGATGCCACGCTGCTCTGGCCGCAGCGCCTCCACCGCGCGCCCCTGCACGCGAATGGTCCCGCGCAGCGGCGCCACGAGTCCGGCCACCGTGCGCAGCAACGACGTCTTGCCCACCCCCGACGGCCCCACCAGCGCGAGACGTTCGCCAGGTGCAACCTCGCAGGTGATGTCGGCCAACCCGTCGCGTTCGCCGAAGCGCACGCCGAGCCCGGCGATCGTGAGCCCTGCCTCGGGACGCTTTCGGCGCGGTGGCGCCTGGTCGGCACTCATGCCACCGCCCCCGTGCGACGCGCGCCGAGGCCGACCACCCCCATCGCCAACAACGGCGGGACCGCCAGCACCAACGCCGCTGCCGCCCCCAGCCGGTCATCCCCGGCCCGCACATACGACAGCAGCTCGACCGGGAGCGTGCGAATGCTCCCGGCCCCCACCAGCAGCGTCAGCGCGAGCTGCCCCCACGACACCAGGGCGCCGAGCACGAAGGCGTCGCGCAGCCGTGAGCGCAGCACCGGGATCGTCACGCGCCACGTCGTTTGCCAGCGCGTCGCCCCCAACGTGCGCGCTTCGTCCTCGAGCGCAAAGTCCTCCCCCTGCAGCGCCCCAACGAAGTACAGCGTGACGTAGCCGGCAGCCGGGATCAGGTGCGCGAGCATCACCCCGCCCAGCGTCCCCCCCAGCCCCAGGCGCAACGCCACCACCTGGATCCCCACGCCGAGGGCGATGGGAGGGGCCACGACCGGCAGGAAGGCCGCCGCCGTCGCCACGCGTCGCCAGCCGCCGCGTGCACGCACCAGCGCGCGCCCCGCGGCACATCCCATTGCGGTCGCCAGCACCCCCGTCCCCAGCGCCAGCAGCAGGCTCGCCACGAGGGCGCCACGCAGGCGCGGCAGCGACAACACGGCGGCGAGGGCACTCCCGTCAGCCACAACTGGCGACAGCGTCGGGTAGAGCCACGTCCGGGCCAAGGCGCGCAGCACGAGCAGCGCCACCGGGGCCAGGCTCACCGCCGCGAGCACGACGAACCAGACCGCGGCCGACACGGCGGGCCGGCGCTCCCTCATGCGTGCCCCCCGGCATCGGATGCGGTCACGCGTTCGTGCACCACCACCAGCACCATCGTCAGGAGCAACGCCAGGAGTGACAGCGCGTGCGCCGCCCCGCGACGCGCGAGGTCGGGATCGACCGCGCGCTCCTGCGTCAGCATCGACAGCGGCAACGGATCGCTCGGCGCCAGCAGCACCGCCATCTCATACTGCCCCACGAGGAAGGCGAAGACGGCGATGACGGCTGGCGCCATCCCGCGCCACAGCAGCGGCCACGTGACGCGCCGCCATGTCTGCGACGCGTCGGCCCCCAACGAGCGGGCGGTCTCCTCGAGGGTGCGATCGCGCGAGTCGAGCACCGCGATGGCGTTGAGCAGCAGGAAGGGAAACTCCTTCCAGGCGAAGGCCAGCGTCAGGCCGATGCCCGCCGGGTCGTAGACCATCGCCGGAAACTCCGCCGGCCCATCGATCCACCCGACCGCATGCGCCGCGCGCGAGAGGAAGCCACTCTGCCCCAACAACAGGAGTGCCGCCAGCGCCCCCGCCACGTGCGGCAACGCGAGCGGGATGAGCGCCAGCTGACGCGCCAGCAGGCTCCCTCCCGCTCCGCGCGCGACCGTCACCGCCGCGGCAAAGGCCAGCGCCGTCCCCGCCCCCGCCGTCAGCAGCGTCCACCCCACGCTCCGCCACGTCTCGCCCGCACGCAGGAGCTCGAGCCAGGTGGCAACCGTGAAGCCGCTGCTCCCCGCCCCCACCAGCCCGAGGCTCGCCGCGAGCGAGTACCCCCCACCCACCAGGACTGGCCCGGCGAGGACGGCGATCGCCACCAGCGGCGCGCGTTGCGCCGAGGTCACGGACCGCCCGTGCGAAAGCGGCGTCGCCAGTCCCGCAACAGGCGCTCGTGATACGCCGGGGCCACCTCGGGGCGCGCATAACGAGTGAGCGTATCGCGCGGCACGGCACGCGGGTCGCCGTCGAGCGCAGCGAACGAGGCGCGCCACTCCGGCGGCAACGTGTGCGTCGCCAGCACGGTGCCATCGCCCCACACGTCCACCTTCGCCTTCTCCAGCTGCGCCTCGGGGGAGAGGAGGAAGTCGGCCACGACCATCGCCCCGGCCGCGTTAGGCGCCGAGGCGGGGATCCCGACGTAGTGCGTATTCGCGATCATGCCGTCGCGCAGGACCAGCGCGCGCACGGTGGGCGGCAGCACCCCCTGCCGCGCCTTCGTCACCGCCTCGTTCTGGTTGTTGGACATCGAGAAGTCGATCTCCCCGTTGGCAAAGAGCCGATGCATCGCCGCCACGTCAGGCGGATATGTCTCGCCGCGGCGCCAGAACGACGGCGTGACTCCCGCGAGCCAGGCAAAGAGCGTGTCACGCCCCGCCTCGTAACGGGTCGAGTCGAATCCACCGGCAAAGGTGGCCACTCCCCCGGAGAGGGCATACATCACTCCCTTGAGGAAGGTCGCGCCGGCAAAGCCTTGGTCGTGCGTGAAGCGTCCGGGGTGTGCGAGGATCCACGCGCGCAGCTCGGCCACGGTGCGCGGCGGCGTGGGTGTGCGTACGCTGTCGTAGATGAGGGCGAATTGCACCGTTCCCCACGGCGACTCGAACCCCAGCGGCTCCTGCTCGAAGTCGCGTGCGATGATCGCCGACGCGCTGTCGACGAACCGTGCGTTGGGGAGCCGTTGGGCGAAGGGCCCCGCCAGCAGCCGTTCGTGTCGCAGGCTGGCGAAGGTCTCGCCGTTGATCCAGAGCAGGCTGGCCGTCCCGCGCGTGCGCCCCGCCTCACGCTCGACCACGAGCGCATTGACCAGCTCCGCCCCCTGCCCGTCCACCGCTTCCAGCGAGATGCCGAAGCGCTCACGCAGCCGCGGCGCGACCCAGCCATCCACGTAGGCATTGATCGACGGATCACCGCGCCACATCCGCCAGGTCACCGTCGTCCCGCGAGCGCGCGCCACCACCGAATCCCACGGGAGCGAGTCGAGCGCGGCAACGTCGGCCGCCCCGGCCTCGCGTGACAGACGATCCTCGCCCGCGCGATCGCCAGCCGCAGCGCCGCACGCGACCGCACCGCACGGTAGTGCGATCGCCGTCAGCCACCGCAGAATCGTGCGCCGCGTGGTCGCGCGCGGCGTGCTTGCGCTCAGTACCGCCATGCCACCGAGAACTGCACCTGTCGCGGAGGCGCTGCCGTCGTGTAGGTGATCGGGTCGCCCGGTCGCCCCACCTGCGTCGCCGACCCCCCACCGCCAAGGCCGGTGGGAAAGCCGGAGTAATTCAGCCGGTTGAACACGTTGAACGCCTCGCCGCGCACGGTGACCGTCGAGCCCCCGACGCGCAGGTCATACGCCACGCTGGCGTTCGCCAGCAGCGCCGACGGGAGCCGCTCCCCATTGCGAGGGACGCCGAAGAACCGCTGGTAGTTCCCGATGAATCCATCGCCATACGTGCCGCCGCTCCCCGTGAGGTCACGAAAGAACGCCACCCGGTTGAGCGGCATCCCCGTCTGGTAGTCGACGATGCCGCTCATGGTGAGCCCCCGCAAGGTGCGCCACGTCGCGCGCGCCGTCACCTTGTGCCGACGATCGTTGTTGGCGTCGGCGCGCTCGGCGTCAAAGTCGTTCCCCTGCGTCGCGTTGAAGTTGATGTCCTCGGTGTTGCTGATCGCGTGCGACCAGACCCAGTTGGCATCGAGCACCAGCGTCTCGGTGAGGTCGTAACGCAGCGCCGTGTACATCCCGGCGTAGGTGCTGCGCCCGCCAGACTCGGTGGTGGTGAGCCGGCGATATCCACCCGACACCGGCGCCACCGGGCGCGACGCGTCACCCACCGCCACCGGCACGCCCACCGAGTCGCCAGCCGCAATGCGGCGCCGCTGCGCATTGAGGTCCCACGAGCGAGGCAGGTCGCGCGTGTCGACCCACACCAGGTCCACGCTCGCGCTGGCGCGAGCGCCGAGCTGCTGCTGCACCCCCAGCGTCACCTGCGAGCTTATCGGCTGCTCGATCCCTAACGCGAACAGCTCCCGGATCTCCCGTGGCGGCAACGCGCTCCGGTCGAGGTCGACCGCGCGCGGCCCTTGCCCAAAGCGCGGCGCCTGCGCCCCGCGAAAGGTCACCGTCTGGTTGCCGTCGGGGCCAAACTGGACCGCGTCGGAATAGACCGCATACGGAAGCTTGCCGGCGAAACGCCCCACGCCGCCGCGCACGACCGTCCCCGGCAACGCCAGCCAGTTGATCGACAGGCGGGGCTGCAGGTTGTCGAGGTCGGCCGAACTCTCCCCGCGGCTCGTGAGGTCGTCGTAGTCCCAGCGCAACCCCGCGCGAATGGTGAGGGCCGAGGTCGGGCGCCAGCGATCCTCGACAAACACGCCGTACAGCCCCTGCGTGAGGTCCACCTGCTTCTGCGCCGCATCGATCGTGTAGCTGCGCACGAAGACGTCGGATGGGATGTCGGCGAAGCGATAGCGTCCGTTGACGCTCGGGATGTTGCCGTTGTTCACGACCTCGTACGAACCCGACGGATTGGTGGACGAGCCCGTGAGCTGGAACGACGAGAGCGCCACGTCGAATCCGGCGCGCAGTGTGTGCGCGCGCCCCAGGTGGTGTTCCATCACGTCGCGGAACTGCCACTGCAGCTCCTGCTCATCGAATATGAAGTTGCTCGACCCCACGATCCCGATCGGGATCGAGTCGCGGTCGAGGATCGTCACCTGTGGCGTATTGAAGCTGCTGCGCGTGGGCGGGAAGTCCCACCGGTAAGTCGCCAGCTGCAGTGCGGCCACGTTGCTCGAGCGCCCGCCGCGCCACGCGCTGCGGTGCGTCACCCCACTGATGCTTCCGGCGCGGATCGTCGTGATGTCGGCCTCCGGGGCCACGATCCCGCTCCCCTCACCCGCACGCGAGGCGTGGCTCATGGCGAAGCGCAGCGTCGTCGTCTGGTCGGGCGACCAGCCGTGGTCGATGCGTCCCGCCACCTTCCACGTCTCCCGCAGCTCGCGCCCCAGGAAGGTCGCACGCGCCGTGGAGCTGATGCGATCCTGGTTCTCGTTGCTGTACTCCAGCGCGCCAAAGCCGTAGGTGGTGCCGCGCCGCAACGGCCCGCCCCATCCTCCACCAAGTTGGGTACGCCGAAAGCCATCCTGCGCGCGGCGGAAGTCGGCGGGACGTTCGCCTCCCGGCACGATGGGGGAGCGCGCATCGAACGGGATCCCGGGGCGATTGTAGGCGAACAACTCGCCCGTCCATCGCTCGCCGCCCGTGCGCGTCTCGTAATTCACCACCCCGCTCGGGCTGCGTCCGAACTCGGCGGAATAGGAGTTGGCCAGCACCTCGAGCCGAGCGAGCGCGGCGAGCGGAAACTCCACGCGCGGTCCGCCCAGGAACCCTTCGTTGTTGTCCATCCCATCGATCGTGTACTGCGTGTAGAGCGAGTTGCCACCGTTGATGCTCAGGCGCGGCGCGTCGCCGAAGAAGCCTCGAGCCTGTGCGACCCCCGGGATCGTGAAGCCTAACGCGATGGGGTCACGCCCCTCCGTGGGGAGCGCCCGCAGCTCGACCCCTTCCACCACACCGCCGGTGGCCGCGTCCGACGCGTTGAGCAGCGGGCGAGAGGGCGGGGCCACCACCTGCTGCACCGCGAGCTGCGCGAGCGGCGTGAGGGTCAACGCCAGGCGGTGTTCGCCCCCGGCCAGCAAGGGAGGAAGGACGAGCGAATCTGGAACATGGCCTGCGCGCGTTACGCGAAGGGCGAGTGCCCGCCCGGTCGCCACGCGCAGCACGAACGACCCCTGCCCGTCGGTGACGGTCGAGTCGCCGCCGATGATCGCGACCCGTGCGTCGGCGAGCGGGCGACCGGACTGCGCGCGGATCGTTCCGCGCACGCGCGCTGCGTCGCCCTGCGCCGCGGCGACAGCCGACCAGAGCGAGAGCAGCAACGGCAGTGCCCGGAAGCAGCGACGCAGCCGTTGGCGCGTCAGGAATCCAAGTGCTGGCATGTATCGGGACGGTGGGTCGATCAGTCGTGATGGCCGTTGGTCGGGGCGGCGCGGCGCACTCGACGGCGCGCGCGAGGGGCAAGCCACGGAGGGGGTCAAAGGTTCCCCCGTCCCCCCGGACACGCGACAAGACGCCCATCGCGCGGTAGCCGGCGTTGGGGGTGAGGCGGCGGCGCAGGTCCAGGTGCAACGGGCTGTCTTGTCCAGTACTCCCGTCGTGCGTCAGGCGTAGCTCAGGCGTTCATCGCAAGGACTCGTCGCGGCGCATCATCGCGCCAACGATCAGGAGTGCCACCGCTGCAGTCGACGCCACGACCATCCCCGACGCGGGAATCGCCAGCCAGGCTAGCGATTCCTTGGCGGCCCCGGTGCTCCCCAGCGACGGCACGCGGAAACCGGCCCTTAACCAGAAGACCGAGTAACCTAGACGCCCGACCCCCAACCCCAGGCTCACGAGGCGGGCGGCGAGCGGTCCGGTCCCGAGCAGGACCACGACGAGTGAGAGGGCAATGGCCGCCGCACCCAGCCCGCCGGTCGGCGGCGAGTGCAGGGATGCTGCAGGAGCTGACGCGCGGGCGTGATCTGCTTCGCCTCCTCGACATCATGGTGGTGCCGCGCCTTCGCGGGCAGAGCGACCAGCTGGCGGAGTGGCGCTCGATCACGCGCTTCATGCGCAAGGGCGTGGTGGAGGTGGTGCCGGGGGGCGAGGGGGGCACCGCGCCGAGCGAAGGGACCCCGAGCGGAGGGACGCCGAACGGCGGCACCGCACCGAGCGGCGGAACGCCGACGAGCTCCATTACCCCCGACGCGCCGGTGGCGAAGGTCGCCTAACGCCAGTGCCCGACACGCCAGCAGACCATCACTTCATCTGGAGGGAATTCCTATGTCTCGCAAGGAGCGCCGCAACGTGCACGTGGTCCCCGCGGGGACGCCCGGGGCCTTCATCGCTCGCATCGCCGGTGGAGCGAAGCTCTTCACCGAGCCCACCACGCAGGAGGAGGCCATTCGCCTGGCGATCGTGGAGGCAAAGGCCCGTGGGAGCGAGGTAGTGATTCACCGCCCCGACGGACGGATCCGCGACAAGGACAGATATGGGAACGACTCACCGCGCGTGCGGGATCTCAAGCACTGAGATTGAGCAGGTGTGAACCGGGATGAATCGGGGTCAGGGTCAACGGGAATCTGCCGTTGGTCCTGACCCCGGTTTTCCGATTTCGATTGGCACGTGTCGTACATGCCAGACCCGGGCAACCGCCGCCCTCGCCGCGACCACCGCGCCAGCCAGATACCCGGGTTCGCTCAAGCTCGTCTCGCTCCCGCCCAGCGTGAGGCGCTCCTGCCACGGCCCCGTCACCCACGGGGTCGGATCCGGGATCGGATGCCCGCCCGCCACACGATCGGCCGCCGTCGCCGTCAGGGGGTCGGCCGCCCAGTCCTTGAGCAGGGTAGCGCGCGGGCGCGACGCCTCGGCGCCAAAGAGCCGCCCGAGCTGTGTGAGGCACGCCCTGGTTAGGGCCTCCGTGCCGAGTGCGGCCCGCTCGTCGGCGCTCGCGCCAACGAAGCCGAAGAGCGCCGCCTGTCCCGAGGCCGAGGTGGCGTCGTGCATCTCGGGCATCGGCCCCACCATGCTCTGCGCGGTCCCCGACAACCCCGCCTCGCGCCAGAAGGGCCGGTCGTACATCGCGAAGAACTTGGCGTGCGGTGCCATCCAGGTCGGCGTCTCGCGCCAGCGCCGCACGTTGGCCGCGTCCCGCTCGGGCGCGAACGTCACCGTGGCGTCGAGCAACCGCGGGGGGACGGCGGCGATTACCTGCGCGGCGACGAGCGTCTCGGTCTCCGACCCGGGGCGTGTTGCTGGACCCGTCGTTGACCCTTCGCCTGACGAGTCGCCTGACGAGTGTCGCGATGTACCAGCGCGCCGAATGGTCAGCTCGACGCCATCGCGCACGAGCGTCATCGCCGTGACGCGTGCCCCGCGCTGCACCTGCGTCGGGGGCAGCTCGCGCGCCAGCGCGCGCACGAGCGCCGCGGTGCCGCCCACCAGGCGGAAGCTCTGCGGCTCCTGCGCGAGGGCGCGGTAACGTTGTGCCCCCTCGCGCGACATGCGCTCGAAGAGCACGTCGCCGTCGCTCGACTGCGCAAAGGCGGGGAGCGCGAGTTCCGCGACCAGGTCGGCCATGGCCGGTTGCATCTGCGGCCAGAACCAGGAGGGCCCGAGATCGAAGCCGTCGGCGGCAGCGCGACCGGCATCGTCGACGGTCAGGATCCGCCCGCCGAGGTCATCACGGGCCTCGAGCAGCACGAAGTCGACCTTCGCCGCGTGCAAGAGGCGGGCGGCCTGCAAGCCGGCGAGGCCGGCGCCGATGATGGCGACTTGGGTGTGCATCTGTGGGCGGTTGGGCGCGCAGAATCGCCAGCTCTTCATCTGGGCTCCTGTGCGAGTCGGGTTCGGCGCGGGGGGCAGAGCCATCGAGCAGGTGGGAACGTGCCCTGAGCGATCGCGGTCCACGTGATGGTCTGTCACCCCGCCGCGCGCCAGACCCAATCCCCGATTGCGAATGAGACGTGGGCAGTGCGCCTCGTCTGTCGGCTTGCGAACGTGTGCAACGGCAAATAGAATATGTGCAAAAGGGAAAGCATCTGCCGTGTGAATGGGAAAATATAAGCGATGCAATTGACCAGGCAGGTCCGCTGTCAGCAGGCCTGCCCCCTCGGCCCGTGGAGTGCATGACGACTTATTCGCCCCGAATCGTCGAAGCGGAACTCGACGAGCTGATGAGCGGTCTCGCCGCGGTGGCGCTCGAGGGGCCGAAGGGAGTCGGCAAGACGGCGACCGCCGAACGTCGCGCGAAGACGATCTACCACCTGGATGACGAGGCGCAGCGGCAGCTGGTGAGCGCCAGCCCTAGGGTCGCATTGCAGGCGTCGCCCCCCGTGTTGATCGATGAGTGGCAGCGCCTCCCACAAGTGTGGGATGCCGTGCGGCGATCCGTCGATGAGGGGGCAAGTCCTGGGCGGTACCTCCTGACGGGCTCCGCGGTTCCGGCCGATGATGAGGTGGGCGCCCGCCCCCATACCGGAGCAGGCCGTATCGTGTCCGTTCGCATGCGACCGATGTCCCTCGCCGAGCGTGGGCTCGGAGCGGCGACCGTCAGTCTGGCGAAGTTGCTGAGCGGGGATCGTCCCGACGTCTCCGGTACAAGTGAGGTCGATCTCGCCCAGTACGCCGCCGAGATCGTCGCATCGGGCTTCCCCGGCATTCGAAGCCTCCATGGGCGTGCGCGACGCGCGCAGCTTGACGGTTATCTGGAGCGTGTGGTGAACCGCGACTTCAGCGAAGCGGGGCACCCCGTTCGAAAGCCAGACGCCCTCCGGCGCTGGATGACCGCGTACGCCGCGGCGAGCGCGACGACGACGACGCTCGCGAAGATCCGGGATGCGGCGACCAGCGGCGATGGCCAGACGGCAACCAAGCCGACCATCCTGACGTATCGCGAGGTCCTGGAGCGGCTCTACGTACTCGACCCGCTGCCCGGCTGGATCCCGACCCGCAATCACCTCGCGCGGCTCGGTCAGGCACCACGACACCATCTCGCTGACCCTGCGCTCGCGGCCCGCCTGCTTGGCGTGGACGAGGGGGCGCTGCTCGCCGGCGAGCCCTCCCTGCTTTTCGGCGGTGTGCGTGGGGGGACGAGCGCGACGAACGCACCTCGAGATGGCACGCTTTTCGGTCAGCTCTTCGAGTCGCTCGTGACGCAGTCGGTGCGCGTGTATGCGCAGTCGGCCGAAGCGCACGTGCGCCACCTGCGCGTGCAGGACGGTCGGCACGAGGTGGATCTCATCGTCGAACGCGCCGACCGTCGTGTTCTCGGGATCGAGGTCAAGCTCAGTGCATCGGTCGACGATCGCGACGTGCGGCATCTGCTCTGGCTCCGGGAGCAGCTTGGGGACGATCTGGTCGACGCCGTCATCGTGACAACAGGAGAGCAGGCGTATCGTCGCGCGGATGGAATCGCGGTGGTGCCCGCGGCCCTCCTCGGCGCGTGAGTGGGGAAGCGCCAGCGTTTGGATCTCCGTGTACCTCTTGCCTCCACCATCCCAATTCAACACACCGCCTAACGCAACGGGCCGCCGATTTCGCTTCGGCGGCCCGTTCTCTTAACCCATTGTCTTTGCTGACTTTCCCCGAAAATGGCTAGGGACGGAATCGAACCGCCGACACGCGGATTTTCAGTCCGCTGCTCTACCAACTGAGCTACCTAGCCGCACTCCACCATCCCGACGACCCACCTCCGCCCCCGGAACGGACCGGGGAATGTAAACGCCCCCCGCACCCAATGGAACAGGACGCAGGAATCACGTCGAACTCCCCCCACCGTCCAGTACCTCCCGCACCTTCTTCGTCAGGCTCGCCGGCACATACGGCTTCTGCAGGAACTGCGTCCCCTGCTCCAGCACCCCCTGGTGCACGATCGCGTTCCGCGTATAGCCCGACGCAAACAACACCTTGATCTGCGGCCGCTCCGCCACCAGCCGCTCGGCCAGCTCCTTCCCCCCCAGCCGCGGCATGACCACGTCGGTCACCAGGATGTGGATCTCGCCACTGTGCTGGCGCGCCACCTCCAGCGCCTCGATGCCATCCCCCGCTTCCAGCACCACGAACCCCTGTGCGCGCAGCGCCCGCACCGCGATCGCCCGCACGCTCACGTCGTCCTCCACCAGCAGCACGGTCTCGTTGCCGCGCACCGGCTTCCCCGGCCCGCCGCTCGCCACATCCGACAGCGCCCCCAGCGCACGCGGCAAGTACAGCTTGAACGTCGCCCCATTGCCCGGCTCGGAATACGCCCAGATGTGCCCCCCGGCCTGCCGGATGATGCCATAACACGTCGCCAGCCCCAGCCCGGTCCCCACCCCGCTCGGCTTGGTCGTGAAGAACGGCTCGAAGATCATCGGCAGCAACGCCGGATCGATCCCCTCGCCGTTGTCGCTGACGGCAAGCATCACGTACTCGCCGGGCTGCACGTCGGCATGCGACGCGACGTACCCGGCGTCCAGCACGACGTTCGCCGTCTCCAGCGTGAGTGTTCCCCCGTTAGGCATCGCGTCGCGCGCGTTCACCGCGAGGTTGAGCAGCACCTGCTCCATCTGCGCCGGGTCCACGCGCACGGGCCAGAGCTGCGGCTCGAGTACTGTCTCCAGCTGCACGTGCTCGCCGATCAGGCGCCGCAGCATGCGGTCGATCTGCGTGGTGAGCACGTTGAGGTCGATGATGCGCGGCTCGATGACCTGACGCCGCGCAAAGGCCAGCAGCTGCGCCGTCAGCTCCGAGGCGCGCGCCCCGGCCTGCTCGATGGCTGCGAGATCCTCGTCGGCCTGTGCCGTATCCTGCCGCGCGAAGGCCGCGTGGCTCAGGATCACCGTGAGCAGGTTGTTGAAGTCGTGCGCCACCCCGCCGGCCAGGCGCCCGATGCTCTCCAGCCGCTGCGCCTGCAGCAACTGCGTCTCCAGCGTGCGCCGCGTCGTTTCGTCGGTGGCCACACCGGCGATGCGCACCAGCTCGCCCTCGGCGTTGCGCACCGGGAAGCTTCGGTCCGAGATCCAGCGCACGCTCCCATCTGGACGCACGATGCGATACTCGGCGTGGAATCCCGCTCGGTCGCGAGAGAACGCCTCGTGCACGCCCGCGCGATCGTCGGGATGAATCGCATCCATCCACAGCTCCGGCTGCTCCTGCAGCTCGGCCGGCGTCCGTCCCCAGATGGACCAGAACCCCGGACTCACGTAGTCCACCCCGGTAGCATCGGGGCGCGCGAGATAGAACACCGCGTCGATGTTTTCGGCCAGCTCCCGGAACAGCTCCTCGCTCTCGTGCAGCGCGGCTTCCATCCGGTACCGCTCGGTCACATCCGACACCAGCGTCAGGCGCCCGGTGCGCACGCCATCCACATACAGGTTGCGCGCCTGTGCCTCGGTCCGCAGCACGGAGCCGTCGCCACGCACGACGCGCAACGCCACCGCGAATCCCGCCGACGGCTCGTGGTCCCGCTGCATCGTCTCGACCAGTCGCGGCAGGTCCTCGGGGTGCACCACATCGGCCCACCCACCCTCGCTCAACGCTGCCGCCGTCCGCCCGGTGATGCGCTCGGTCTCCGCGTTCGCATACAGCACGCGGCTGGTTGCGTCGCTGAGGAGAATTCCGATGGGCGCGGCCTCGGCGATCGTGCGGAATCGCAGCTCGCTCTCGCGCAGCGCCTCGGCGTCGCGCCGGCGCTCGGTGACGTCCTCGAGCAGCGTCACGAGACGACGCAACTCATCGCCG
This sequence comes from Gemmatimonadota bacterium, assembly GCA_016719105.1. Classification (NCBI taxonomy): domain Bacteria; kingdom Pseudomonadati; phylum Gemmatimonadota; species Gemmatimonadota bacterium. Next base: position 100,720 of record JADKAQ010000019.1, read on the forward strand.
TCCCATATGCCGAACGTCGACGTGCGCACCCACGTCACCCCGCCATCCGCCTCCACGTGCCGGTGCTCGCTCTCGAACGACCCGCGAGCCTGCCGCACGCGCGCGACCCCGGCGGCGACGCGTTCACGGTCGTCTGGATGGATGCGCTGCTGCCACCCCGTCCCGCCGGCCTCCTCCAGCGTCATGCCGAGCAGGCGCATGGCCGGGGCGTTGGCATAGAGGTACCGCCCCGAGGGGTCGATGACCAGCATGCCTAACGGGAGCGCCTGCGCCACCGCGGTGAACTCCTCCGCCTGTTCGCGGCGCGCGCGTTCCGCGGCGAGCTGCAGTGTGCGCTCCTCGACGTACACGGCAGCCAGGCGTTCTCCCCCGACCTCGAGCGGGAGGTACGTCCCTTCCCACTGACGCAGCACACCCGGCTGCGAGGGCGTGTGCCCCGACACGGGGATCGCGCGTATCTGCTCGCCCTGCTCGAGCACCCGCGTCAGGATCGGCTCCACGACGGCCGCCAGGTCGGGCAGGAGCTCCTGCACCCGTTGCCCCAGGTGCGCCTCGACCGATAACCCGTTGATCTCCGCGAGGATTGCGTTGATGCGCACGAAGCGCATCTCGCGGTCGAAGATCGCCATCCCGATGGGCGACATCCGCACCAGCGCCTCGACCACGTCCGGCATGTTCGCTGACGTCATCTCGTTGCCTCGTCCCGTTGGCACGCCCCGTGAATCCCGCCCCGCTCGCCTCTCGCATCGAGATAGCACCATTCCCGCCGCGCGTCCACGACGCCACGTCACCTCTTGCGCGCGCTGCGCACCTGCGGGCTCCCATCGGTGTCTTACCCTCGCCAGTTTGAGAGTAACTCACGAAACCCCGGCCATGCCTCTCAGCATCCGTACTGCTCTCGCAACACTCGCGGCGCTCGCCGTGATCCCGCCAGCGTCCATCGCGGCACAAGGCGCTGCCCCCAAACTGCGCGTCCCAGCCACCGTCGACACCCTCCCCAACGGCCTGACCCTCATCGTCCACGAGGATCACTCCGTCCCCACCGTGGCCACCAATGTCTGGTTTCACGTGGGCTCGGGCGACGAGAAGCCCGGGCGCACCGGCTTCGCGCACCTCTTCGAGCACCTGATGTTCATGGGCTCCGAGCACGCGCCGTATCCGCAGTTCGACCGCCTCCTCGAGTCGGCTGGCGCCAGTAACAACGGCACCACCAACAACGACCGCACGTCGTACTACGAGTGGGGGCCGTCCAACGCGCTCCCCCTCATGCTCTGGCTCGAAGCCGATCGCATGGGGTGGCTCCTCCCCACGATGGATGGCACCAAGGTCGACGCCCAGCGCGAGATCGTAAAGAACGAGCGACGCCAGGGCGTCGAGAACCAGCCCTACGGAATCTCCGAGGACCTGCTCTCCCCCGCGCTCTACCCGGCGGGACATCCCTACTCCTGGCCGGTCATCGGCTCCATGGCCGACCTCTCGGCCGCCTCGCTCGACGACGTGAAGGACTTCTTCCGTCGCTACTACGCGCCTAACAACGCCGTCATCGTCGTGGCCGGCGCCGTCAAGGGCGACTCGGTGCGCGCCGCCATGCGCCAGGCCTTTGGCGACATCCCGCGCGGCCCGGCCATCACGCGTCCGGCCCCCGCCGCCTTCACCGTGCGCGACACCGTGATGGTCGCCGAGGATCAGGTGCAACTTCCCCGGCTGTACCTGGCCTGGCGCTCCGTGCCGCAGTATCACGCCGACGACGCCGCACTCAACGTGGCGCGCATGGTCCTGAGCGGTGCGCGCAACGCCCGACTCACCAACGCGCTCATCTACGAGCAGGAAGTGGCCAAGGACGTCTTCGCCAACAACGACTCCAAGAAGCTCGACGGCGACTTCGGCATCACCGCCACCGCACGCCCGGGCGTGACGCTCAACGTGCTCAAGGGGGCGATCGACAAGGAAATCCGCCGCCTCGCCACCGACGGCCCCACCGCGCGTGAGCTCGAGCAGGCGCGCAACGCCATCGAGGCCGGCTTCCTCAACCGCCTCGAATTCGTGAACGCCAAGGCCGAGCAGCTCAACGAGTACTACTACTACACGGGGACGCCGGACTACTTCCAGCGCGATCTCGATCGCCATCGCGCCGTCACCGCCGACGACATCAAGCGCGTCGTCGCCCGGTACCTCATCGCCCCCCGCGTCATGCTCAGCATCGTCCCGAAGGGCAAGCAGTCGCTCGCCGCCACGCGGGAGGCCGTGCAATGACCCGCCACATCGTGCCCGACAGCCGCAACACGTGCGGCACCGCGCGCCGCGCATGCGCCGGGCGATGCGCCACCCCGCTCGTCGTCACGCTGACCAGGCTCGGCGCGCTCGCGGCGGTGTCGCTCGCCCCGGCCACGATCACCGCGCAGCAGTTCGTGCGCGAGCGCCCGCCCACGTTAGGCGCCCCGGCCACCCTCACCGTCCCCGCCGTGCGCAGCGCCCGCCTGCCCAACGGCATGGCGCTCCAGGTCGTCGAGCAGCGCGAACTCCCGCTCGTACAGGTCATCGTCTCCTTCCCCGGCGGCTCGCGCCTCGACGGCGCCACCCCGGGGATCGCCGCCTTCACCGCCAACATGCTCGACGAGGGGGCCGGAACCCGCGACGCTGCCACCCTCCAGGCCGAACTCGCCTTCCTCGGCGCACAACTCCAGACCGGCGCCGACTGGGACCGCCTCTTCGTCGCCCTCAAGGTCCCCGTGCGCTCGTTAGGGCCGGCGCTCGACCTCCTCGCCGACGTCGTCCGCCGCCCCACCTTCAGCGCCGCCGAGGTGCGTCGCCAGCGCGACCTGCGCCTCGCCACCCTCCTGCAACAGCGCGACCAACCCAACGCACTCGCCGACCTGGCCTTCAACGCCATCGTCTACCCCGCAGGGCACCCCTACCACAATAGTGCCGGCGGCGACTCGGCCTCGGTCGCGGCGTTCGACAGCAGCGCGGTGCGCGCCTTCTACACGCGCGCCGTCCGCCCCGAACGCGCCAGCGCCGTCATCGTCGGCGACCTGGATGCGAGCGACGCCCGCGCCCAGCTCGCCCGCCGCCTGGGTGAGTGGGCCGCCACCGGTACCGCCGCCACGGCGGCCCCCGTTACCGTCGCCGCGCGCCGCGAGACGAGCACGCGCGTCTACTTGGTCGACAAGCCCAACGCCGCCCAGTCCGTGATCACCATCGGCTGGCCCGGCGTCGACCGCCTGTCGCCCGACTACGCCCCGCTCATGGTCATGAACACCCTGCTGGGCGCGTCGTTCACCTCGCGCCTCAACATGAACCTGCGCGAGACCCACGGCTACACCTACGGCGCCAGCTCACGCTTCGCCTTCCGCCCCGTCCCCGGCCCCTTCGTCGCCTCGGCCGCCGTGCGCACCAACGTCACCGATTCGTCGCTCGTCGAGTTCTTCAAGGAGCTTCGCGGCGTCCGCGACGCCACTGTCCCCGACGACGAACTGCAGCGCGCCAAGGCCTACGTGGAGCTGGCACTCCCCGGTTCGCTGGAGAGCACGTCACAGGTCGCCGCCTCCATCGCGCAACTCGCCACCTTCTCGCTCCCGTTAGGCGAACTGTCCGCCTACGCCACCCGCGTCCGCGCCGTCACCGCCGCCGACGTGCAGCGCGTCGCACGCCAGTACCTGACCCCCGATCATGCGACGGTGGTGGTGGTGGGCGACCTGTCCAAGATCCGCCCGGCGATTGAATCACTGAAGCTCGGGGAGCTCCGTGTACTCGAAGTGAAGGAGATCGCCAGGTAGGCACCAGCACCGCACCCTCCCGACTTCCCTTCGCCCCAGTCCCCAAACAACAACGCGGCGGGCCTCCCAACGGAAGCCCGCCGCGTCGTCCGTTGCCCCTGCTCCCCACGCCACCCAACCGTACGACGACGCATGGCGTCCGCGCGCGCTCCAAGTGGCAGGCGGGCGAGGGGGGCGACTACGCCCCCCTCGCCCGCCCCGCCCCACGAACGAGCACCGCGCACGAAAACGCCTAACGCTCCAACCGAAACCCCGCGTCAACCCTCGGCCGAGCCGCCGCCGTCCCCACAAGCCACCCCGTTGCATACATCCACTGCGTCATGCGCCGCAGCTTGTCGATGTCGATCCGGTCCGGATTGTCGCGCGGCGTGTGGTAGTCCGGGTGCAGGTTGGTCGAGTACATCACCGCCGGGATATTGAGCCGTGCGTACGGCAGGTGATCGCTGCGGAAGTACCACCCTTCGGGGTGCGTCGGCCGGTCCCAGAGCGAATCGAGCGTGAAGCGCCCCGTGAGCTGGTTCGCGCGCAGCGCGTGCGCCACCAGGTCGCTCGAGTTGCGGTGCGGCGGCTGGATGCCTAACAAGGATGCCGAGTCCGGGTGGTTGCGCCCGATCATGTCGGCGTTGAGGACCGCGACGATCTGGTCGCGCGGCACCATGGGCTTCATCGCATGCCAGCGCGAGCCTAACAAGCCCCGCTCCTCGGCGCCATGCCACACCCAGAGCGCCGAGCGCTTGCTGGGCTGCTGCTTCCACGCGCGGGCAATCGCCAGCATCGCCACGCTCACCGTCGCGTTGTCGTCGGCCCCGTTCCAGATCGAGTCGCCATCGATCGGGAAGCGCACGCCGTCGTGGTCCTGGTGTCCGCTGAACAGCACGTATTCGTTGCGCAGCGTCGCGTCGCTCCCGGGGAGCTTGGCCACGATGTTCACGGAGGGATACGTGAAGCTCTCGCTCGTGAGCATCGCCGAGAGCCGCGCGCCGGTGGCTTGCAGCGCCCCAAGCATCCGCTGCCGCACCAGCAATACCGGCGCCGCCGCACGTGGCCGCGTCACGGCCCCGGCCGTGTCGAGCCCGTACGTCCCGCGCGCCGACACCGCACCGTAGAACTCGATCGCTCCTTCCACGACCGAGTCGGCCACGAGCACCACGGCCGCGGCGCCGCGACTCGTCAGGCGCGCCGACTGCGCGCGCACCGCGGCACCGGCATATCGCCACGCCGAGAGCGAGACGTTGCGACCCGGCGGATTGGGGGGCGGCACGATCAAAGCGGCGACGGCCTTTCCGGTGAGATCCACCCCCGCCAGCTCCGCATCCGTCGCGCGCCCCACGAAGACGATCGGCAGGTCGACGTTGGCGTCCACCGCCGAGGGCACGACCACGTCTCGCCAGAGCTTGAGCGATTCCCCGCCCACGCGCACCACGCTCGCATCCGACTGCCGGATGCGCCGCATCGGCCACCACTGGTAGTACGTCCCGTCTTCGCCCGCCGGCTCGAGCCCGATCGCCCGCACCTGTTCCACGAGCCACCCGCTCGCCCGCAGCTCATCGAGCGTCCCCGCCTCGCGTCCGCGCATCGCGTCGCCGGCGAGCGCAAAGAGGTCCCGCTTCAGGTCATCCGCACGTATCGCATCCAGCGACGGCACCTCCACCCCCGTGCCCCCAGCTGCAACGTTCGCATTCGTCCCAAGCGTCGCCTGACGAGCACACGCCGCCTGGATGAGCACTACGGCACCAACAAGGAGAGTTCGACGCATTCGGAAGGGGGCCAGGGTGAGAGTCCGCCCAATCATACGCCGCCCCGTCGCTCCCGTTGAGCCTCGGGGTTCGCCTCGGATTGCGCTTGGGGTTGAGCCTCAAGGAGAGCCGCGCGACGCCCGCCCCCTTCCCGCCCAGTCCCGAAACAGGAAGGCGACGTGCCCCCCATCGGAAGCCCGCCGCCCGCGTCCGCGCTCTACTCCGCCTCGTGCCCGACTCATGCTGTGCCGCGCCCGTGCCCCAACCGTATGCCAGCAACCCGGCGCCAGCGCACCCTCCACGTGGCCGGCGGGCGAGGGGGGCGACTACGCCCCCCTCGCCCGCCCCGCCCCACGACCGGGTCCCCCAGGCAGCCCCTAGCCGGGCCGCACCCCATAATCGGCCGTGATGATCGACTTCACCCCGCCGCGCACGTTGAAATCCCCCACCACGCGCATCCACCTCGGCTTCGCCCGCTCCGACAGGTCGTCGAGGATCCGGTTCACCACCCGCTCGTAGAAGATCCCATCGTTCCGGAAGCTCCAGAGGTAGAGCTTGAGCGTCTTGAGCTCGAGGCAGACCTCGTCCGGGATGTACGTGATGTTGATCGTCGCGAAGTCCGGCGCCCCTCCCTTGAGCAGGGCAAGCTCCGCCGCGTCCGTCTCGATCCCCCCGATCGGGCAGAGCGAGGTGAACTCCGGCGTGGTCATGAAGATCTCGTAGTTCCGCCCGGGGTACGGGTTCGGAAACGTCTCCAGCAGTTCAGGTTGCGGCATGGCTCGAAAGGTGGCCATCCCTCGGGCCGCGGGGTAGTACCATGCCCTTGCCCCCTCGCTCCCTATGAGCCGCCACCATCGGATGTGACCCCCGAACCGGCGCGTCCGTCGTACCTATGGACACGCGAAGTTTTCACCCGTAGCTTGGTTTTCAGGTTGGCGCTCTTTGCGCCGGCCGTTGCCGACGCGAGAACGGCGCGACGGCACTCGCCCCCCGGTACAACCGGGGGGCTCTTCTTTTGTGGTCAGTCCAACCCAACGAGTCGCGGGACCAAACCAGACCTCGCTCGCCCGATCCGACGCCGCCACGAGCGACTGGTGGTCGAAGACCGAACGAGGGGGTCCTCGCAGGGCCCCCGAGTGGTCTCGGAGCGCCCGAAGAGGACCCCCTCGTTCGGTCTCACACACTGCACCAACCTCGCGCCGCCCAAGGCCGCGCGCGCCCGAAGATCAGGCGCCGTCGCGCAACTCCCGCGACATCTCCTCGAGCATCTTCTTTTCGTCGGTAGTCAGGCTCTCGATCCCCTGCTGCGAGATCTTGTCCAGGACGAGGTCGATGTCGCTCATCCGCTTCACGCCCTTGGCGCCGAGCGGCGGGGCCTGCGGCGCCGGCCGGCGCGAGACCGCGGCATTGCTGCGCGCGATGATCTCGTCGATCTCGTTCCCCTTCTCCCGGGCGCGCGGCAACGAGCGCGGAATCGCCCGCGGCGTCTCGTCGGGGATGTCGGGAATCGGCGAGACGCGCTGCTTGAAGCGGTCGATCCCCGCGCTCCCCGACGACGTGCGCAGGTACAGCCACCCCGCCGCCAGCCCGCCCAGGTGCGCGAGGTACGCCACGCCACCGTGCGACTCGGCCATCCCGCCCACGAGGTTCATCACCACCAGCAGCGCCACCATCCACTTCACCTTGAGTGGCAGCACGCCGAACAGGTACACCTCGTCCTCGGGCCAGCGCGTCGCATAGGCGAGCGTCACCCCCAGCACCGCAGCCGAGGCGCCGATCAGCAGCGAGTCGCGCGCGAAGAGGAGGTGGAAGAACCACCCGCCCAGGCCGCACAGGAGATAGAAGCGCGTGAACTCCCCGGCACTCCACGCATGCTCCACGCGGGGGCCGAAGATGTAGAGCGTGTACATGTTGAGTGCGAGGTGCCAGAAGCCCCCGTGCACGAACATGTAGGTGCCGATCGTCCACCACGAGCGCGACAGGTCGTCGGCCGAGAAGCCGAGCGCCGGCAGCATGTTCTGGGCACCAACGACCGTCAACTGCAGGAAGTAGATCGCGACGTTGATCGCGATCAACCACTGCACCGCCTTCGTTAGGCGAGGATAGTCGGTTTCGTCGGTGTAGGTGACGCCCATCGGCTCCGGCGCGGCGAACGGATGACTCCAGCGGCCTCTTACAGCTATATCTATCGCGGGCCCCCGGCAACTGTTCCTGCCAGCGTCCCTCCGGCGGCGCCGGATCTCCCCACGTCCGGCTGCCGCCGGGCGCTTTCACCCGGCGTCGCCGGGTGCCTACACCCAGCGGCTGCTGGGCGCCTACCGCATGGTCGCCGGGCCGTTCAGCCGAAGCGCCACTCGCACGTCCGGGTGGTGCCCCATGGCATGCTCGACCAGCACACTCCACCGCCGGTCCAACGCTCCGCGTTCGGTCGCAGGTCCCGGGTGGATCACGATGCGCACCGCATCGCTGGCACTATGCGCTTTCTCGACGATCTGTAAGTAATCGGCGTCACTCGCCTCGTCCGTCCCGGCGATGACCACCGCGTGCTCACAGCCCACCCGCGCCGCCGTGCGAATCGTCTCCATCGCCCGCTCCACCGTGGCCTCGGGCGACGGCGCCTCCAGCGACACCTGAACCAACTGTACATACGGATGAAGGACCGCAATCGCTTCAGGGCGTTGCCCGTCCGTATCAGCGATCACCGGCGTCTTGGTCGCCAGCGCCTGCAGCGCCGCCTCCAGGAACTCCGCATTCCCCAGCGCGTCGCGCCCGGAGATGCAGATCGAGTGCACCGGCGAACGGCTGAGCCCGCGCGTCACCTCCCGCGCCAGCGCCTCCGAGGTGTACATCGTCGCCGTCTCCGCCGGCCCGGCAAAGCGAATCAACATCTGCCGCCGACCGGCCCAGACCCCGTGGCGCTGGATGCCGATCGGGATCCCCGCGAGCGCTGCCGCCAGTACTGGTCTCGTCCCCATCTAGGTCGAAGTCCTTGCCGGTGTGGGCCCCGCAGCCGCCAGGCGGGCGATGCGGTCGCAGAGCGCCGGGAAGCTGATCCCCGCCGCTGCCGCAGCCTGTGGTATCAGGCTCGTCTCCGTCATCCCCGGAAGCGTATTGGCCTCCAGGCAGAAGAAGTCACCGGATGGCGTCATCCGGAAGTCGATCCGCGCACACCCGCCGAGCTTTAACGCGCCAAACGCGCGCTTCGCTAGCCGCTGCACCTCGGCGGTCTGCTCCGGGGTCAGGTCGGCCGGGAAGATCTCCTGCGCCATCCCCGGCGTGTACTTGCACTCGTAGTCGTAGAGCTCCTTCACGGGAATGATCTCCCCCACCGGGAGCGCCTCCCCGCCCAGGATCCCCACCGTCAGCTCCCGCCCCGGGACGAAGGCCTCGAGCATCACCTCGTCATCGTGGCGAAACGCCTCGTCTATCGCTGCCTGGAGCTCCGCGGGATCCTTCACCAGCGACAGCCCCACCGTCGACCCCTGCTTGCTCGGCTTGACGATCACCGGGAAGCCGAGCCGCCCCTGTACCTCCTCGACCGTCGCCGGCGCCATCAGCCAGTCGGCCGTCGGCACCCCCGCCGCCCGGAAAAGGTGCTTCGCCAAGTCCTTGTCCATCGCCAGCGCGCTCGCCAGGTGCCCGCTCCCCGTGTAGGGAATGCCCGTGAGGTCGAGCAGCGCCTGGATCGTCCCGTCCTCCCCCGTCCCTCCATGTAACGCCAGGAAGATCACCTCGGTGTCCGCGAGATGATCGAGCGTCCCCGGCAGCGCCCGGTTGAGCCGTACCAGCGCCTGCACGTCCGGCGGCACGGTCTTCACCACGCGCCCCCCCTCGAGCATGAGCTGTTCGTCGGCCGCGGTCAGCGTCCCCCGCGCCGTATCGACCACCCGGACCTCATGCCCGGCCGCGCGCAGCGCGCCGGCAACACGGAGGCCCGACGCCAACGACACGTCACGCTCAGAGGATGTCCCCCCCATCAACACCGTCACCCGCATCGGCGCCCTCTCGTCTTCTCGTCTTCCCGTCTTCCCGTCTTCTGTCATCGCCCCATCAGGTACTGCAGCAGGTCGCCCCGCGTGACGATCCCTTGCACCTGACCGTGCGACTGCACCAGCACCGCCGGGTTGGTCTTGGAGAGCAGCTTGGCCACGTTGTCGGCCGGCGTGTTCACGTCGATGATCGGGAACGGCGGGTCCATCACGTCGCCCACCGTGGCATCCAGCAGCTTGCCGTTCTCCAGCGCCTTGGCCGAGAGCGTGTGCTCGTTGACCGATCCCACGCACACGGCCCCTTCCATCACGGGCAGCTGCGAGATGTCGTGCAACGACATCAGCCGCAACGCCTGGCGCACCGGGGCCCCCGGCGAGGTGCTGACCATCACCGGCGCACCGCCGGGCTTCACGTTGATCACCTGCGCGATCGTCGCCTTGTCGGCCTCGAGCAGCTGGTTCTCCCGCATCCACTCGTCGTTGTACAGCTTCGAGAGGTATCGCTCCCCGGTGTCGCACAGGAACGTCACCACCAAGGCATCGGGATCGTTGATGCGGCGCGCCACGTTGAGCGCCGCGTGCGCGATGAGCCCCGCCGAGCCGCCGACGAAGAGCCCCTCTTCACGCGTGAGGCGCCGCGCCATCGAAAACGCGTCCTTGTCGCCCACCGTCTGGAACTCGTCGATCACGCTCATGTCGAGCGTTCCGGGGACCTTGTCCTGCCCGATCCCTTCGACCTTGTACGGCGCCCCTTCAGGCTTCCCCTCGCCCTGGCTGCGCCACATCTCGGCCAGGATCGACCCCTGCGGGTCGCCGGCGATGATCTGGATCTTGGGGTTCTTCGACTTGAGATAGCGCCCCACGCCGGTCAGCGTCCCGCCGGTTCCCGCCGCGCCCACGAAGTGCGTGATGCGCCCTTCGGTCTGTTCCCACAGCTCGGGCCCGGTGGTCGCTTCGTGCGCCGCCGGGTTGGCCTCGTTGTAGAACTGGTTGGCCAGCACCGCATTCGGCGTCTCGGCCGCAATGCGCCGCGCCATCATCACGTAGTTGTCGGGATGGTCCGGCGGCACCGCCGTCGGCGTGATGATCACCTCGGCCCCAAAGGCCTTGAGCAGGCGGACTTTCTCCTGCGACATCTTGTCCGGCATCGTGAAGATGCAACGATACCCCTTGAGCGCCGCCGCCAGCGCCAAGCCGATGCCGGTGTTGCCGCTCGTCCCCTCGACGATCACCCCGCCCGGCTTGAGCTTCCCGTCGCGCTCCGCCTGCTCGATGATCGGGAGCCCGATGCGGTCCTTCACCGACCCGCCGGGATTGAAGAACTCCGCCTTGCCGTACACCGGCGTGCGGATCCCGCGCGTCACGCGCGTGAGCTTGATGAGCGGCGTCCAGCCGATGGTCTCCAGCACCGACTCGTACACCTGCCGGTTGCGGGGAACGCGGGCGGACAGCTGCGAGAGGGTATCGGTCATGTCGGTCTCTGGACTAATTCTTGGGAACAGGTGCGCCCGAGTCGCCGGGCATCGGCGGTCCGTCGGGGACGCGGAACTTGATCGGGAAGAGCACCGGGAAGGGGATCGCCTTCCCGTCCTTCATCGCCGGGCGGAAGACGAGCTCCTTGGACCCGTCGAGCGCCGAGGTGTCGAACGCCGCGACCGTCGCATGCTCGTGAATGCGCGTCGAGTCGGGGACGGGGCGCCCGAACTCGTCCAGGTACAGCCGCAACGTCACGTTGTCCTGGATGCGCTGGATGTACGGCCCCGGCGGATAGTCAAAGGGGAGCGAGTCGCCGATGAAGACGGGGAGCGAATCCGGGGTCACCGCCATCCCGCCGCTCCCCGCCGCTCCCCGGTCACACGCCGTCACGAAAGCGACCGCCAACACGAGCGGCACCACAGGAGCGACGCCGACGCCGCGAGCCGCGGCCACATCGCGGACCGCACGCGTCCATTGCGCGAAACTGAACGAGATCATGCCAGCAGTGAGTGAAGTCATGGCGCGCAATCTACGGGTTCCCGCTAGCCCTCGCGCGACAGCCGCGCCAGTTCATCGAGCAGCTTCATCGCCTCGAGCGGTGTCATCTGGTTCACATCCACCTGCTTGAGCTTGAGCACCACCGCATGCGGCTCCACGACGAAAAAGGAAAGCTGCGGCGCTGCCGAGCTCCCACTCGTCTTCTCGTCTTCTCGTCTTCTCGTCTTCCCCCCGCTGAGCCCAGCAACCAGCGCCTCCCCCTCGAGCAGCTTCAACACTTCCCTCGCCCGCCGGATCACGGCCTCCGGCAGTCCTGCCAGCCTCCCCACCTCGATGCCATACGACCGGTCTGCCCCCCCGGCCTGCAACCGGTGCAGGAAGAGCACCTGCTCCCCCACCTCGCGCACCGCCACGTTGAAGTTGCGCGCCGCCGCCAGTTCGTCGGTGAGCTGCGTCAACTCGTGATAGTGCGTGGCGAAGACCGTCTTGGCCCCCGTCTTGTCGTGCAGGTGCTCGCTCACCGCCCACGCGATCGAGACGCCGTCATACGTCGACGTCCCGCGCCCGATCTCGTCCAGGAGCACCAGCGACCGCTTGGTCGCCGTGTGCAGGATGGCGCTCGTCTCGGCCATCTCCACCATGAACGTCGACTGCCCGCGCACCAGGTTGTCGCTCGCCCCCACGCGCGTGAAGATCCGGTCCATCACCCCGATCGTCGCCCGCGTCGCCGGGACGAACGACCCCACCTGCGCGATGAGCGCGATGAGCCCGATCTGCCGCAGGATGGTCGACTTGCCGGCCATGTTGGGCCCGGTCAGGATGATCATCCGCGCGTCGTCCGTCAGCTGCACATCGTTGGGGATGAACTTGTCGCGCGGCATCATGCGCTCGACCACCGGGTGGCGCCCCCCGACGATGTCGAGGTCGTAGCCGGTGGTGATCTCCGGGCGCACGTAGCGCTCCGCCGACGCCACCTCGGCCAGCGTCGCCAGCACGTCGAGCTGCGCCACCAGCGACGCCGCGTCTTGCAGCCGGCGGATCGCCCCGCCGATCCGCACGCGCAGCGCCTCGAACAGCTCCCGCTCGCGCACCTCGATGCGCTCGGTCGCCGTCAGGACCTTCTCCTCGTACGTCTTGAGCGCCGGCGTCACGTAGCGCTCCGCCCCAGTCAGCGTCTGGCGGCGCTGGTAGTCGTCGGGGATGAGGTGCCGGTTGGCGTTGGTGATCTCGATGAAGTACCCGAAGACGCGGTTGTAGCCCACCTTGAGCGACGTGATCCCCGTCCGCTCCCGCTCCGCCGACTGGATGTTGGCGATCGCATCGCGCCCGCCATCCCGCAGCGCGCGCAACTCGTCGAGCGAGGCGTCCACCCCGGGGCGAATCGCATCCTCGTCGCCAATCGCCGCCGGCGGCCGGTCCACGAGCGTCGCCGCAATCGCCTCGGCCAGGTCGGGGCACGAGTCCCACCGCCCCGCGATCCCGCCTAACGCGCCGAAATCGGCCAGGTGCGCAATGGCCCCCGCCACGCGCGGGAGCTGCGCCAGCGAGCTGCCTAACGCGCCCAGCTCCCGGGGCGTCGCCCGCCCGGCGGCCGCCTTGCTCGCCAGTCGCTCCACGTCGCGCACGCCGTCGAGCGCCTCGCGCAGCGCCCCGCGCGCCAGGCTGTCCCCCACCAGCGCCCCCACCGCGTCCAGCCGCGCGTCGATCGCCCCCTTGTCCAGGAGCGGCGCCAGGAGCCAGTGGCGCAGCAACCGCGCCCCCATCGGCGTCTGCGTCCGGTCAAAGACGCCGAGCAGTGTCCCCGCGCGCTCGGCCGCGGCGCGCCCGTTGGGGTGATCGCTCTCGCCTCGCAGCGACTCCACCAACTCCAGGTTCCGCCGCGTCATCTCGTCCAGCGGCATCACCCCGCCGGCCCGCTCCAGCGTGGGACGCGCCAGGTGCGGCACGCCCGCGGGTTGCAGCTCACGGACGTACTTGAGCAGCGCACCGCCCGCCCCAATCGCCGCTGCCGCCTCGCCGCCAACCCCGAACCCCTCCAGCGAGTGCACCCCGAAGTGCCGCGCCAGCTCGTCGCGCGCCAGCTCAGGGTCGAACTCCCACCCGTCACGCTCCGTGACCAGGGCACCGTCCGCGTGCAGCTCCGCCGCCGCCCCCACCAGCGACGTCCCGCGCGCCACCAGCACCTCGCTCGGCGCAAAGCGCGCCAGCGCGGCGCCGGCGTCGCGCGAGGGCGCCACCACCAGGTGGAACGCCCCGGTCGACACGTCGGCTGCAGCAATCCCGAACGTGTCGCCTTCGCGGTGCACCGCACACAGGAAGTTGTTGCGCGCCACGTCGAGCAGGTCGTCGGCAAAGGCGGCGCCGGGGGTGATCGTCTCCACCACTTCGCGACGCACGATCCCCTTGGCCAGCTTGGGATCCTCCACCTGCTCGCAAATCGCCACCCGAAAACCCTGCTGCACCAGGCGACGCAGGTAGTCGTTCACCGCCTTCACGGGCACCCCCGCCAGCGGCACCTCCGAGGCGCCGCCGTTGTTGCGGCTCGTCAGCGTGAGCCCCAACACGCGCGACGCCACTTCGGCGTCCTCGAAGAACATCTCGTAGAAGTCCCCCATCCGGAACAGCAGGATCGCGTCCTGATGCCGCGCCTTGATGTCCCGGTACTGCTGCATGAGCGGGGTGCCGTCGCGGCTCATCGCGTCACTCCGTGCGTCACTCCGTGCCAGCGTGCGGCCAAGCTCATGGCGACTCGGCCTCCACGACCAGGCCGTTCACCCGCGACGCCTTCATGCGCGCGCGTGCCCCCTCGGCCTCCTCTCGCGTGGCATAGCGCCCCACGCGCACCCGGAAGGGCGCCTTGGTTCCCCACACGCGCACCTCGAATCCGCGCTGCTGCAGCACCTCGGCCAACGCGTCGGCATCACGCTGTTTGGGAAAGGCGGCCACCTGGACGCTGTACATCTTGGCCGGCTTGCTGGGCGTGGCCACCGAATCGACCGGCACCGCTGCCGGGGGCACAACAACCGGGGGTTCCACGGGCGGCTGCACGGGCGGCTCCACCACGCGCTCGGGTGGGGGCGCGGGGGCGCGCTCGCGCGGGGCCGGCCGCTCGTCGCGCGCCGTCGGCTTGCTCGGCGTCTTCCCCTTCGTACGACCCGCCGTCCCGGTCGCGGCCGTCGCCGCCGCCGAATCGGCGGCCGCTGCACTCGCCGCGGCCGCGAGGGCACTCGCGCTGCAGCGCTGGCTGTAGTAGTCGATCTGGTTGGCCAGCTCTACGTCGTCCGACGACACGCGGGCGCGCGAGAGTCCCAGCGATTGGCACCCTCGTACCAGGTCCCCATCCTCCAGCGCCAGTCGCCCGGCCCAGAACGCCGCCTTGGACGTCAGCGCCCCATCGGGGTGTTCGCGCACCAAGCGCTCGAAGTTGCGGCGCGCCCCCAGACGGTCGCTTCGCGCCAGCTTGAGCTGCGCCACCATCATCGTCGCCTCTTCGGCGCGTGGCGACAGGGAGTATTCCACGCTCACGCGCAGGTAGTCGCGCTCGGCCTCCACCGCACTCGACGAGGCGAAGGCGCGCGCATACAGCGCCTCGGCGTACGCGTGCGTCCCTTCCGCCGCCGATTGCAGCAGGGAATCGGCAAGCGCGCGCCCCCCGGCCCGGTCGCCGGCATTCACCAGGCGCTGCACGCGGGCGACGGTCGAGTCGGGGCGCTGCGCCTGCGCCGGACGCGCACGTCCCGGAAGCGCCAACAGGAGCGCGGCGACCGCGACGAGCGGCGGAACGTGTCGGGAAATCGGCATGGGAGGAAAAGATCGTTAGGCAGCGAACCGGCGCGCTGGTGTGCACATCGCGCACACCAGCGACGCCAGCATCTGGTCGTCCGAGGAGAGCTTCGTGTCCTTCGCCGCACGATCGGCGGCGAGCAGCGCGGCCAGCGCCTGCTCGACGCTCGCCATGTCCCAGCGCGAGACGTTCTTCTTCCAGCACTCCGTCGCCTCGCTCCACGACCGCATCGGATAGGCGCCCGTCTCCTTGAGCAACCCGAAGAGTTCGCTGGCTAACCGGTGCTCGGCGATCCCGCGATCCCGCGCCTGTCGCGCCCACCCGATCGCCAGCGTCTGCACGGTGAGCGCGATGATGATCGGGACCAGTCCCGACTTGGGAAGCAGCAGGACGTGTTCGATGAGCGCCAGGGCGCCCGGGGCATCACGCGCCGCCACGCGATCGAGAAAGTCGCCGAGCGACTCGCCATGGCGCACCCCGACCACCGCGGCCACCGCCTCCTCGTCGATCGGCGCTCCCTGTGTGTAGCTGACGAGCTTGTCCACCTCCGACGCCATCTGCCCCGCGTCAGCCCCAACGGAGGAAAGGAGGAGCGCAACGGCGCGGTCGGAGATGGTCACGCCATGCACGTCCTGGGCGTGGCGCGTGACCCACTCCAGCAGCTCCTGCTCGCGCAACACCGCAAAGCCTATCGTCGTGGCGCCGTGATCGATCCCCTTGTCGGCCTTGGCCCCCGCAGGCGCCGTCATGATCAATACCGTGTCGCGCGAGGGGCGCGTGAGGTAGCGCTCGAGCACCGCGCGCGCGTCCTTCTTGAGCGCGGTCACGTCACGCAGGACCACCACGCGGCGGTCGGCCATCATCGGCAGCGTGTTCACTGCCGACGCGAGCTGCTCCGGCGTCACGTCGGCGCCGCGCAGGAGATCGAAGTTGAAGTCGCGCGTCGCGGGGTCGACGGCACCCGCGATCAGCTCGCGAACGGCCGCCTCTTTCCGGTACTCATCGTCGCCGTGAAAGAAGTAGGCCGGCTCGAAGGTGCGATTCGCGATCGCCTTCCGCAGGTCGCGGAGCCCCTGGGCACTCATGGTGGCCCAATATAGCGCGCCCGCCCCCTGGCTCCGGGGCGGCGCTCGCGATCAGTGCTGCGGGGTGTCGGGCGTGTAGCTCACCGAACGAACCGCACCTGCGCCCCGACGGCCGGCGAAGCGCGATTGCGCCTCCTCCATCATCAACAACGCCGGCCACACCGCCATCCCCGTCGACACCGACGCCACGAAGGCCGGCGGCGCCACCGGGAGCGTCGAGTTGACGCCCAACGGCGCACCACTCGGGCGAATCACCACGCTCGGCAGGCGGGGCGCACTCCCCATCTCGCGCCGGTCGGTCATCACCACGGCGAAAATCCCCATCGCGACCACGCCGATCGACATGGAGAGGAAGCCGCTCAATCCCGGTCCCTTGAACATGGGCGCCGGCATGGCCTGGCGCTTCCGCTCTTCCTCCAGCCGCCGCGCGAGGCGAACGGAGAAGTCGGCGGACGGCTGGATGGTCGGGAGGTTGTTCCGGATCAGCAGGAGGCTGCGGCGCACGTCGCGATCGAGCCGCGCGCAGGCAGCACAGTCGTTCCGGTGACGTTCCATTGGCGCGACGTCCACACCCGGGAGGGTGTCATCGACGAAGGCGAGATGCTGGCGGCGGAACGTCCTGCAATCCATGACGCGCGAAACCTTGGGGGCTGACGACGAGGGAGGGTACCCACCCGCACGGATCGGGTTCCCATTTTGCACACGGCGTGCATCAAATACTAGCGCTCGCCGAAGAGAAAGACGAAGGGCCCCCCACGGTGTTTCCGTGGAAGGCCCTCGTCCATCATTTCCTCGTCCGTCTGCCGCCTTACCGGAGCCCCGGGCTGATGATCGCCGCGAAGGCGTTGCGCGCCCGGTTCAACCGCGACTTGACCGTCCCGAGATTGCACTCGGTGATCTCGGCGATCTCCTCATACGACTTCCCCTCCAGCTCGCGGAGGACGAACACCTGGCGGTGGTGCTCGGGGAGCTGATCCACCGACTGCTCCACCAAGTCACGCAGATGGCGCTTGCGATACAGGTCGTCCGGCCGCGACGAGGGGTCCTCGAACTGCAGCGGACGATCCTCGTCCTGCCAGTTCTTCCGGATCGCCTGGAAGAGCACGAGCGGATTGCGCGAGCGATTGCGCAACTCGTTCTTGGCCAGGTTCGAGGCAATCGTGTAGATCCACGTCGAGAACTTCTTGGACCGATCGAATCGGTGCAGGTGTCGGTACACGCGAATGAACACTTCCTGCACCAGGTCCTCGGCGCGTTCGCGGTCGCCGATGGTGCGATAGATGAAGTTGAGGAGGCGCGTCTGGTACCGGTCCACGAGCTCCTGAAACGCCCGCTCCTCTCCGCCCAGGAAGGCGCTCACCACCGCGCCGTCGTCCACCTGTCGGAGCTGCTCCCTGACCGCGGAACCCGCGGAGGAGAGGGGCGCCGATTGGAGTGCCGAGTGAGCCATGGTGAGTATCCTCAGGTCTCGCTGGTTGGTCCCGCTCGTCGGTCAACAGGGGAACATGTCCGACGTCCTGCCATCCTGTAGGGCACGTGGCGTGCCCCGTTTGCCCGCCACTTGGGCACACCACACAACTGCATGATTATCAAGGACTTACCGTGTCGCACGTCACGTTACCTGTCGAGCCAGTCAGCCAATTCGTCCTCTGGGGATGACAACCCCGTGTTCCGAATGACAGGACAGTCCGCCTCGCACCTCTCCCCTACGCCCGCGCTTCAATACCGGATTTCCAGCTAACGCCCCAGCCTGAAACCGGCCGCATACAGGATCGCGATCATCGTCTTGCCATCCACGATCTCGCCGCGTTCGATCAGTTGCAGCACCTCCGACAGCGGGCGCGTCACCACCTCGATGAACTCGTCGGCCTCGCGGTGGCTCTCCCCCATCGTCAGCCCGCTGGCCATGAACAGGTGGATCTTCTCGTCGGTGAAGCCGGGCGTCGTGTAGATGGTGATCAAGGGTTCGACACGCGCAGCGGTGCATCCCGTTTCCTCGCGAAGCTCGCGCTTGGCACATTCGAGCGGCGATTCGTCCGGATCGAGCCGCCCGGCCGGGATTTCGTACAGGAAGGCCTCGGCTGCATACCGGTACTGCCTGATCAGCAGGAGCTGGGGATCGTCGCCCAGCGGGTCGCTGGCGAACGGCAGGACGGCCGAGGCGCCCGGGTGCCGAATCATCTCCAGTTCGCCCACCGACCCATCCGGAAAGCGCACCCGGTCGAGGTCCAGGTTCAGGATGCGTCCGTTGTAGACCCGAACGGAGTCCACCTTCGGGGAGTCGGTCATGATGTATTTGTTCTCTGCGAGTGACTTATTCGCTGCACCAACGCCCTACGGCGACGTCACCGGGGCACCCGTGGCATCGTATTCCCGGACCGCGCCGATCCCCAGCGCCGTCAGGTCGTCGCGAACCGCCGAGGGATCGGCCACCGCCACGACCTGCAGGCGCGCGGGATCGAGGTGCGTCTGCGCCACGCGCAGCACCTCGTCCACCGTCACGGCGGCAATGCGCTCGCGATACGTGTCGTAGTAGTCGGGGGCGAGTTCGTACCCTTCGCGCATCGCCAACGCCGCCGCGATCGCCGCCGACGTCTCGAAGCGAATGGGGAAGACGCCGGTGAGGTAGTCCACCGCCAGCGACAACTCGCTCGCACTCACTGGCTCGTTCCGCATCCGGTCGATTTCGTGGAGGATCTCGCGCACCGCCGCCGCCGTCACGTCGCTGCGCACCGCGGTGGCAGCCTCGAACGCACTCGCGCGACGGCGCCAGTCGAACTGGGAAAAGGCGCCGTACGTGTAGGCGTGCCGCTCCCGCAGGTTCAGGTTGATCCGAGAGTTGAAGAGTCCGCCCAGGATGGCGTTCATCACCGACAGCGCATGGAAGTCGGGGTGCGCGCGCGTGACCGACGGATGACCGACGCGCAGCTCCGACTGCGGGGCGTCGGCCTTGGCTACGAGGTGCACCTGACGGTGCGCCTGCGCGGGGGTCACCTCCACCGCCGGAGACGTCGCGCCCGTCGCCTGCCACGTCCCCAGGGCCGACTCCGCCAGCTGCATCACCCCGTCCACGTCGACATCGCCGACGACGATGAGGCGGCTTCGGGAGGGGACGATGAAGTGCGCATGATGCGCGACCACGGCGTCGCGCGTGAGCCGCGCCACCGTCTCCTCGTCACCGCCCTCGCTCCGCGCATAGCGACTCGCCGCCGAGAAGCAGAAGCGCGCGAACATGTCGTCGGCGAGCCCGCGCGGTTCCGTCCGTTGCTGCAGCAGCTCGGCCAGCCGCTCCTCCCGAAGGCGTGTCACCTCTCCCTCGGGAAAGGCCGGCTCACGCAGCACCTCGGCCAGCAGCTGCAACGCGTCGGGGAGCCGCCCCGCCAGCACCGTCGTGCTGCACTCGGCGTGCGTCCACGTCACTCCCGTGTCGAGCGACCCGCCCAGCTGCTCGAACGTGTCGGCGAGCGAGACGGCGTCGCGCGAGCGCGTCCCCTCGGCCAGCGCCTCGGCGGTGAGCGAGGCGACCCCCGACAGGGTGACCGCATCGCACTCGGCCCCGGCGTCGGACATCAGGAGCGCCGTCGCGATGGGGAGGCGACGTAGCGGGACCACGAGCACGTCGAGGCCGTTGGCAAATCGTTGCCGCTCGGCCGTGGGGAAGGCGTACGGGCGCGGCACCCCCGGCTGCGGACGCTCGGCGGCGCTCATGCCAGTTCCTCCGGCTTCGTACCGACGTCATCCCATGCGGCGCCGTCGGGTCCATCTCCCTCGGGAGTCTCCCGCGGCACGTACAACAGCGAGGCCCGATTGTCGCGCCCCAGTCGCGCGCGGGCGATGCGGTTCACGTCGTCTGCCGTCACGGCCTGGAATCGCTCCACCTGCTCGTTCACCATCGATGGATCGCCGAAGAAAGTAGCAAACTGCGACAATTTGTCGGCGCGCGACTGTGCGGACTGTAGCGACGTCACCAGGTCGGTGGTGATCAACGCCACGGCGCGGGCCACCTCGTCGCTGGTAACCCCCCGCTCGTGCATGGCGTCGAGCGCCTCGCCCACCGCCTGCTCCAGCGTCTGGCCATCGACGCCTGGGCGGGCGGTGGCATCGACAATCAGGAGGTCGCTCCCCTTGGCCAGGTCGAAGGTGAAGACCGACACCGACGATGCCAGTTGCCGCTCGCGCACGAGCTGCTGGTACAGGCGGCTCCCTCGTCCCGATCCCAGCACCGCGCCGGCGACCGAGGCCGAGAAGTAGTCCGCCGCGCCAAGGATCGGCGTTCGCATCGCGAGAAAGAGACGGGGCACCATGACGTCGTCCGCGACGACTTCGCGGCGCCACTCCCCGAACACCGGCGGTACCCCCATGTCAGGGAGCGATGGACGACCCGTCCCGCGCGGAATCCCTCCGAAGTACCGCTGCACCAGCCCTTTCGCTTCCACCGGATCCACATCCCCAACGATCGACAGCACGGCGTTGTCGGGGGTATAGAACGTCCGGAAGAACTCGGCCACGTCGTCCAGCGTCGCATCGCTCAGGTGCTCCATCGACCCGATGAGCGAATGGTGGAACGGATGATCGGGCGGGAAGGCGAGCGCCGGCAGCTTCTCCCACCATGTGCCGTACGGCTGGTTGTCCACCGACCAGCGCCGCTCGTTCTTCACCACGTCGCGCTGCGTGTCCAGCTTCTCCTGTGTCATCGCAGGAAGCAGCCGCGCCATGCGGTCTGCCTCGAGCCACAGTGCAATCGCCAGCTGGTTGGACGGAAGCGTCTCGTAGTAGTTGGTGCGCTCCAGCCAGGTCGAGCCGTTGAGCGTCCCCCCGGCGCGCTGCACCAGCTCGAAGTGCTCGTTGGCCGCCACATGCTCTGAGCCCTGGAAGAGCATGTGCTCGAACAGGTGCGCGAAGCCGGTGCGCTCCGGACGTTCGTTCGCGCTCCCGACGTGGTACCAGAGGTTCACCGCCACGATCGGCGCCGTATGGTCCTCCGACAGCGTCACGCGCAGCCCGTTGTCCAACCGGTAGGTCTCGAGGGGAAGTTGCATGGCGGGGAGGCGGGGCGAAGGGACGGAGCGACTGCCGGTCAGCGCTCGGTGCTGTATCGACCGATCGGGATCGTGATCCCGTAGAGCGCCATCGGGTTGAAGCGATCGGTGCGACCGCTCGTCGGGTCTTCGTTAGGCGTGATGACCTGGTTCACCATCGCGTACAGGCGCAACCGCGCGAAGGCCGGTCCGAGTTCCCGAAGGACTTTCTGGCCCACATGCACCTGCAGGGCCGCCTCGGCCACGAAGTCGCGACCGTAGATCGCACGGTTGCGCGGCCCCCCGCCACCGTACGTGTAGGTGAGGTAGAAGGGAAACTGCAGCTCCAGCCACCCCCCGGTCCGGCGCGCCGCGATCCCGGGGAAGACGTTTCCGACAAACAGGACAGGCGTGTTCGTGCTGCGTGGCGTGATCCCCGAGGTGCCGTACGGCGTCACGCTCGCCCCCACGATCAGCGTCCACCATTTCGACGACGTCGGGACGAGCGTCGAGAACCGGAGGTTGAAGCCGCTCGTCGACGGATAGCCCTCCGGCGCCGAGACGAAGTCGGCGCTCAGCATCCCCGGCTGGAACAGGAACTCGGGCGTGCGGCCCGGCGAGCGCTCCGCCGGTCGCTCCAGTGCCTTCTCCTGCCCCCGCGCCGCCGCCGGCATAGACGTTAGGCACGTGACAACCGCCAGCGCGAGGCGTCGCCTCACGCCCGCCCCCACCCGCCCCGGTCGCCCGCCGCCGATCACATCTCGCATGACCTAGCTCGTCGCCCCCGGCGTCAGCGCCAGCAGCGCGGTGAGCGGGACCTTGAGCGATTCAGAAAGCACGTAGGTGATCGACTCCATGCGATTGGCTGAGATCGGGCTCGTCTGTGTCGGGGACGGAACCGCGCGCAGGTGGTAACGCCACGAGAGAATCTGCAACCGCATCATGTGAAACGGGTCGCTCACCAGGATCACGTTGCTGATCTGCCGGCTGCTCGCCAGTCGCGACACGCCACCAAGCGACTCGGCGGTGCTGCGCCCCTCGTTCTCCAGCAACAGGGCGCTGTCCGGGACGCCGCGACGGAGCATGTATACCCGTCCGACGGCCGCCTCGCTGGTGGTGTCACCCGAGCCCTTGCCGCCGGTGAGGATGACGTGCGGGGCGAGTCCGCGCTTCCAGAGTCCGAGCGCGTGATCGAGGCGCGCCTTGAGCACCGGCGACGGCCGCCCCGCGTACTGTGCGGCGCCCAGCACCACGATCGCGTCCGCTGGACGCGCGCTATCCCGAGTTCCCCACAGCAGCACACCGCCCAGCGACACCAACCATGCCGCCGCGAAGAGGCGCAGCCCTCCAAGGACCAGTCGCCGGGCCGTCCACGATGAGGACTCCATCACGCGAACAATAAGGCCCCGTCGTCCCGCAACGATAGGGTCGCTGCGCTCCCTGTCCCCGGGCGCGCAATCTTCGCGAATACCAAGCACGGCGCGCGACAATTCGGCCCCTCGCGTGACACCAGCGGCGCGGGACGACTCGTCTACCGCGCCAGGCTCAGGAGCGACAGCCAGAACACGTCGAAGGCGACCCGCGCGCTGCGATCAGGTTGTCTCCACGCCCACAGGACCAACCCATCGCGAAACGCCAGTTCGCTCGAGGCGATCATCGCCGCCGGAAGGCGTGGCGAGAGGTCCAGCAGCTGGAACACACGCGACACCGTCTGCTCGGCCGTCTGCTGTCGCTGCAGCGCCGATTCCTCCAGCGCCCGGCGCGTCTCCACGCCACGTTCCTGCGCGAGCTCGATGAGCACGCGCAACTCACCGCGTTGCAGCTCCTCGTCCAGCCAGCGCCAGAAGTCCTCGAGCACCGAGCCCGCCGTGCTCTGCGCCAGCGCGCTCGCTTCGCGCGCGAGGAGGCGCCCCGTCAGCCAGCGAATGGTCGTGGCGAGCAGGCGCTCCTTGTCCTGGTAGTGATACAGGACGAGCGCCTTCGACACCGACGCCTCCTCGGCGATCGACTGCAGCGAGAGCGCCCCGCCCCCATCGCGCGCAGCGCAGCGCAGCGTCGCCGCGAGCAACCGCTCGCGGGCCTCGCTGGCACGCACGTCCTGGCGGCGGGCGGCGGGCATCCTCGTCAGGCAGTCACGCGGTCGCCCAACGACGGCACCACGACGTGGAATCCGTCCTCACGCAGCACCTCCGCAAACGCGTCCTGCGCCTCCGCTTCGCCGTGCACGAGATAGACCGCTCGTGGCCCCGGGCCGCTCCCGCGCACCCGATGCACCCAACGCCGCAGGTCGCCCCGGTCGCCGTGGGCGCTGTACCCGTTGAGCACCTCCACCCGCGCTCGCAGCGGCACCTCCTCGCCAAACACCTTGATCACCGGCGCCCGTTCGAGAATGCGTCGCCCGAGCGTGTGCTCGGCCATGAAGCCGACGATGAGGATCGTGTTCCGTGGATCGTCCGCTCCATTGGCCAGGTGATGCAGAATGCGCCCGGACTCCGCCATCCCTGACGCCGCGATGATCACCATCGGCCCGCGCATCGCGTTGAGCGCCTTCGATTCCTCGGTGTCGCGTGTGTACCGCACCATCTCGAACCGGAACAGCTCCGCCGCCTCCTGCACCAGGTGCTCGGAGCGGTCAAAGATGTCCGGGTGCATCTCGAAGACCGACGTGGCGTCGATCGCCAGCGGTGAGTCGATGACGATCGGGATCTCGGGAATGCGCTTGGCACGCGCCAACGCGTGCAGGTCGTACACCAACTCCTGGGTCCGTCCGACCGCAAAGGCCGGGATCAGCAGCTTGCCTCCGCGCTTCGCGACCTCTGTCACGATCTCCGCGAGCCGCGCCTGCGCATCCTCGAGTGCCGGATGGTCGCGGTTGCCGTAGGTCGACTCCATGATGACCACGTCCGCCCCTGCCGGCGGCTCCGGGTCCCGAATGATCGGGAGCCCGGAACGTCCGATGTCGCCGGAAAAGACGAGCCGCTGCACCGTGCCACCCTCCGCGCACTCGAGGATCACCGACGCGGAGCCCAGGATATGTCCCGCTTCGACGAAGGTGAGGTGGATTCCCGGAAGAATCTCGACGCGCTTGTGGAACGGGACGGAGATCATGTTCTCCACCGTTTGCGCGGCATCGCGCATCGTGTAGAGAGGGTCGGCGTGCGCCTTGTTTCGTCGGCTTAGGTACTCGGCGTCCTTCTCCTGGATGTGGGCCGAGTCGGCGAGCATGATCGCGCACAGGTCGCGCGTCGCCGGCGTGCACCAGATCGTGTTGGTGTACCCCTCGTGCAAGAGGAGCGGGAGGCGCCCGGAGTGGTCGATGTGCGCGTGGGAGAGCACCACGGCATCCAGCTCCGCGACATTCACCGGCAGGCGGCGATTCTTGGCCTCGGACTCGGCGCGTCGCCCCTGGAAGAGGCCGAAGTCGAGCGCAATCGTCTTCCCGTTCGCGCGCACCAGGTGGCACGACCCCGTCACTTCACGTGCGGCGCCTGCAAACTCGATCTCCACGCGTGCACTCCCGCCTTCGTCGGTATGGCGGCGGCGCGTGCGCCCCCGTCCCAGTCTTCTGTCGTGCGCGCGAAATTAGTACCTTGGCCGCCATGCACACCACCCCTGCCGAGCCCTCGCTCACGATCGTCAGGCATCCGCTCATTCAGCACAAGCTCACGCTGATGCGGGACCGCCGGACGCCCAAGAAGATCTTCAAGGAGCTCGTGGACGAGATCGCGATGCTCATGGCCTACGAGGCCACTGCGTCGCTCTCGCTCGACGAGATCGTCGTCCAGACACCGCTCGAACAGGCGACCGGGTGGCAGGTGAGCGGCAAGAAGCTCACGCTCGTCCCGATCTTGCGCGCAGGCCTTGGCATGGTCGAAGGGATCCTGCGCCTTGTCCCCTCGGCGCGCGTCGGGCACATCGGTCTCTATCGCGATCACGACACACTCGAACCGGTCGACTACTACTTCAAGGTCCCCGGCGACGCGGCCGAGCGCGACTTCTTCCTCCTCGACCCGATGCTTGCCACCGGCGGGAGCGCCGTCTCCGCCATCGCCTCGCTCAAGCGCACCGGCGCCACGCGCATTCGCTTTCTCTGCTTGGTCGCGGCGCCCGAGGGTGTGCGGCGCGTGCACGAGGCGCATCCCGATGTGCCGATCTACTGCGCCGCGCTCGACCGCGAACTCAACGCACACGGCTACATCCTCCCCGGGCTCGGCGACGCCGGCGACCGACTGTTCGGCACGCGCTGAACGCTGGCGCCGCCACACGCCGAGTTGCTTGGTCTCACGGCAGCTGACGACTGCTGGGAAAATCGTCTCTTGTTCGCAAACACGAGCATTACTACATTCCGGCCGATTCCGGGATCTGCTGCGCCGCTCCACCTGCGCCTTGGTCGTTGATGCTCATCAATTTGCTGCCGGACTTCTTTGCAGTCCTGAACAGCACCGACCGAGTCGCCGCCTACCAGCAGTATTTCGAGTCGTACCGCGCCCGGCTGTCTGCCTATTGGCATAACTACGTCTTCGATCCCGACAGCGAGCACTTCCTCGACGTCGTGAAGATGACGACGCAGGCCGATCGCTCCGACTTGCGGGCGATGCTCGAGCGCACGGATGTCGTCTCCCTGGCGCGTGACACCGAGGCCCGGTGCGCCGAGTTGTTAGGCACCGATGTCGATATCGATGTGGTGCTCATGGTGGGCGTGGGCGGCGCCAACGCCGGCGAGTTGGTCGTCGCGGGTCGCGGGATCGCCTTCGTCTGCCTCGAGCACTTCACCGGGATCGCCAACCCCGAAACGCAGGGACTGGGCCTCGACCCCGAGCTCATCCCGCTCTGGCTCGCACACGAGATCGCGCACGCCGTACGCTACACCTCGCCGCGCAGCCGCAGCGAGATGCGGCACCTCATCGACGAGGCCGACGGCTACTACTCCTATTGGGAGACCGGACGCCGCGCCTCGGTGCGTGAACTCCTCGCCAACGAAGGGCTCGCCGTCAGCGTCTCGCGCCTCGTGAGCCCCGGGCATGCCGCCTGGGAGTACTATGGCTACGGGCGTCGCCAGTACGCCCGCGTGCGCGAGCTCGAGTCGCACATCGCGCGCGCTGTCGCACAGGAGTTCGACCACCACGCCCTCGGCTTGCGGCTGCGGTACCTCATGGGAGGCACCGGCGACGATGCGCGCACGGTCGATCGCGTCGTAATCCCCGAGCGCGCTGGCTACTACATCGGTGCGCGCATGGTGGAGGCCGCCATTGAGCAGCGCGGCGCCGCCTGGGCCATTCGCGCCTCGGCCGAGGACCTCCTCGACGTGGCCCGCAACACCGCCGCCTCCGCCTAACGCGTCACCGCAGCGTACGACCCGGGTCGACCGCGTCGGTGCCGCCGCCGCCGCCTTGGCGTGGGGCGCGGCTCACTTCCCCACGCAGAACGATCGGAAGACACGGTCGAGGACATCGTCCACTTCCACGCTCCCGATCAACTCGTCCAGGGCATGCGTCGCGCTCCGGATGTGCACCGCCGCCACCGACGCCGGCGCCGCACGTGTGCCCCACATGGACAGGAAACGATCGAGCTCGTCCTGAGCCGAGCGCAGCGCCGTGCGATGACGCTCGCGCGTGACCACCGGGAGCTCCGGATGCAGGTCGCCCACGTATCGCTCGAGCACCGAGTGCACTTCGCTTAGCAGGCGATCGAGTCCCTCGCGCATCGTCGCGCTCACTGCGACCGTCGCTTCAACGCCCTCCAGCTCATCCGCCTCGGCGACGAGGTTCGCCGCAAGCACATCCGCCTTCGTCAGCACCGCGACGCGTGGCGTCGTTCCCAGCGCCTCCACGTGCCCGAGCGCCGTGCGAAGCGCCGCCGGCGTCTCACCGCACACGAGCACGACATGGGCATCCCGGATGTGCCGCTCGCTGACCTCAATGCCCAGCCGCTCGACGACGTCGGAGGTCTCGTGTAGGCCCGCCGTATCCACCAGCCGCAGCGGCCAGCTTCCGGATTCGACTCTCGCCTCGATCGCGTCGCGTGTCGTCCCGGGGATGTCCGTAACGATCGCGCGCGTCTCCCCGATCAAGGCGTTGAACAGTGATGATTTTCCCGCGTTCGGTGGGCCGGCGATCACGACGACGGCGCCGTCGCGCGCGATCTCACCAAGCGGGACCGTGGTCAGGAGTCGTTCGACTCCGGCTCGCGCTTCGCCGGCGGCGGCCGATATCGTCTCGCGCGCGATCGGCCCGTCATCTTCTTCGGGAAAGTCGATGTCGTACGCCAGCAGCGCCTCGACGTGCAACATGCGTTCGCGCAGCTCGCGCAGTGTCCGCGTCAGTCCGCCGTCGAGTTGGCGTATGGCGGCGCGTCGATGCGCATGCGTGCGTGCGTCGACCAGATCGGCGACGGCCTCCGCCTGCAGCAGATCGAGCTTGCCGTTGAGCACCGCGCGCTGCGTGAACTCGCCGGGCTCCGCACTCCGGATCCCGAGACGCGAGAGCGCCTCGAGGATCGCCGACGAGACGGCCACGCCCCCGTGGCACGCCACTTCGACCATCGGCTCACCGGTATACGAGCGCGGAGCATCGAATCGTGTGACGAGTGCCCGGTCGATGATTGCGTCGTCGCGCTCGTCTCGCACGACGCAGCGCGACACCTCGCGTGCGCGGGCCGGCCACGGCGAAATCAGCTTGGCCGCTACCTGATGCGCGTCACCCCCGCTGAGGCGCACGATCGCAATCGCGCCGCGCCCGGCGGGGGTGCTCAGCGCGGCGATGGTGTCATTGCGGACCAGCATCGACGCTCCTTGTGCTGCTAGATGGCCGTGGCCGTTGTCACCCCTTCTTTCCCGCCCCGCCTCCCTGCTTCCCTCGCTCGTTGGCAATCAACCACTGCTGCGGAATCGCCGCAATGTTCTGGATGGCGTAATAGAGGTTGAGGCCCGAAGCAAAGTTGGCGAACAGGAACGTCATCATCACCGGGAAGATGTACAGCATCATCTTCGCCTGCGGATTGGGCGGTGAGTTGCGCATCCCCACCCACGACAGGAAGAACATCGAGACCCCCATCAGCAACGGCACGATGTAGAAGGGGTCCTTGATCGAGATGTCCGCCAGCCAAAGGAACGGGACACCACGGAACTCGATCGTGTTCTGGAAGACGAAGAAGAGCGCGAACAACACTGGCATCGGGAGCAGGAGCGGCAAGCACCCGGCAAAGGTGCTGAACGGGCTCATGTCATGCTCCTTGTACACCCGCATCATCTCCGACTGCAGCTTCGCCGGGTCGGCCTTGTAGCGCTTCTGGATGTCGTTCAGCTCCGGCTGGATGCGCTGCATTTTCATGCTCGTGCGCATGGCGCCGTGATTCAACGGCCACAGGATCAGTCGGACCGCGACGCCGAAGATGACGAGCAACCACCCGTAATCCAGCTTGAGGGTCGCGCGCATCCACAGCAGGATCTTCATCACCATCGTGGCAAACGGCTGCACCACACCCTGCAACCAGCCGCCGTACGGGTTCGAGTTTTCGAACTCGCGCCCGAGTGCCTTGAGCCGCTGGTACTGCTGCGGGCCGGCGTACAGCTCGAACCGGAACGTGCCGTTGTTCAGTCGTGTCACGATCGTGCCGGTCGCGGCGGTGGCGCGCTTCGACGTCCGAGGACCGCCGACGGCAACGGTCTCGGCAAAGCTGTCGTCACCATCGGCTGCCAGCACACCAACGATGAAGTACTTCGACTTGGCCGCCGCCCAAGCAAGCGGTCCCTGTACCAGCGAGCGTTCCCCTGGATCCAGCTTCCCGAAGGGAATACCCTCGGCATTCCGCGTGCGCGGCTTGGCGGCGTAGGCGAAGTGATTCTGGTCGTCGATCGAATCCGCCTCGAAGGAATGGAACGTCGACGGCAGGTCGATCAGGACGAAGCGCGCCGGATTGCCCGACGCATCGTTCCCAATCGTCCCCTCTACACGCGCCAGGAAGGAGTCTGGGACGATCGTGTACTTGAGTTCGAGCGCCCGACCGTTGGCCGTGGCGCGATAGGTCAGCACCGACGCTCCGGTGCTCGCCGTCGAACGCTCCAGCGTGAACGGGACCTTGCCCAGGGAGAGCGTATCGTTGACCCCTAATACTCGATAGCCGAGGATTGACTGCCCCGTCCCGGCGGTGATCGTGACGTTCGCGTTGACCTTGTCGAGCGCCTTGAAGCTCGGCAGCCGCACCTGCAGCGGGGCAGCGCCCACGTTGCTGAAGAGGAAATCCGAGGCAGCGCTGGAGACAGAGGTCGACTCCGGTCGGAACGCACCGGTCGAGTCCTGCGTCGCCGCTCCCTGCGCCGCGACCGTCGGCAGTGCCTCCACGGTCTGGGGCGTCTGAGCCGACGCCGGAGCGGGCGTCGCACTCGCGGCGCCGGTCGAGCCGGTCACAGCGGCCGCACCAGCGGCTGCACCAGCAGCTGCAGGCGTCTTGGCGGGAGTCTTGGGCAGCGCCGTCGGAAACAGCTTCGGCGTGACGATGATGACGATCGCGACCAGCGCGAGGGCCAAGATGGTGCGTTTATCCATCGCAGCGAGAGTGGATCAGGGCACAGGATCGAATCCGCCGGGATGCAGCGGATGGCAGCGGGCAATGCGCCGCGCGGCCAGGAGGGAACCGCGAAACGCGCCATGCTTCTGGAGCGCCTCGATGGCGTACTGCGAGCAGGACGGGTAGAACCGGCAGACTGCAGGAAGCAGCGGACCGATGAACATCTGATAGATGCGCACCAGCGCCACGGCTACGTGTCGCATGCCGCGTCCCTCCTCGGGTCCAGTCGCTGCAGCTTGGGCACCAACTGCTCCACGTCGTCACGCAACCGGTCGAAAGGGCGTCCGTACGCCGAACGCTGCGCCCAGATCACCAGGTCCACAGGAATGCCTAACGGTAGCACGACCGTCCGTACGAGTTCCCGCAGCCGCCGTTTCAGCGTGTTGCGTGCCACGGCATCATGGCCATAGCGCGGCACGACCACCCCGGCTCGTGGGCGCGCATGAGGGGAAGCACTCACCCGAACCAGTAGTGCGCTCGTTCGGAGAGCCTTCCCCTCAAGTCGAATCCGCTCGAGGTCTGCACCGCGCGTCAGGCGACTCGCGCGCGCAAACCGGCGGTGGCTAGGCGGCCGCGTACTTCGACGGCAGTTTGACCGTCAACTGCTTGCGCCCCTTCTTGCGACGGCGGCTCAGAGTAGCACGCCCCCAGCGCGTTTCCATGCGCGCACGGAAGCCATGCGTGCGAAGTCGGCGCTTGTTCCGCGGACGATACGTCGGCTTGCCCATTCCTATCTCCGAAAGCTACTGAAAATCGTGGGGAAAGAACGCGAAGGATAGAGGCTTACGCCTTGTATGTCAACGGGTTAGCTGTTGCTCGCATTCGCGAGGAATTGACTTTTCCACACACCGTGCCTACGTTCGCCCGCCCTGCCTTTTCCACACACAAATGGACCTCTCGGCGCACGACGCCTGGCAGCGACTGCTCGAATATGTGAAACGAGACATGCCGGAACAGATGTTCCGTACATGGCTCGAACCGGCTGTGCCTATTGAAGTTACGAGCAATCAACTCGTGGTGCGTGTCGCCGACCAGTTCGCCGCTGATTGGAACGAATCCAAATTCGGGGACCTCATCGACTCCTGCGCTCCTATGGCTTTGGGGCACCCCTGTCATGTCGTTTTTCGCGCCGACGAGGAGCGACAGCAGCGACCGCAGATGGACTTGTTCTCCCAAACAGGTCCGGCAGCACCCAAGGGGTCGAGCGCACAAAACAGAACTCACACCCCCCCGGTTCTCTCAGCTCGCTACACGTTCGATCAGTTCGTCATCGGCAAATCCAACGAAGTTGCAGCTGCTGCCGCGCTTGCCGTCTCGCAGGCACCTGGTCGAGTCTACAATCCGCTCTTTATCTACGGCGCAACAGGGGTCGGGAAGACTCACCTCATGCAGGCCGTCGCGCATGAACTTCTGCAGCGAAATCCGACGCTGCGAGTTCTCAACATGGGCGCGGAACAGTTTACCAACGAGTACATCAACGCCATTCAGACTCGTGCCACCAACGAGTTTCGCCGGCGTTTCCGCGAGTGTGATCTCCTGTTGATCGATGACGTGCACTTCCTGAAGGGAAAGGAAGCCACGCAAGAAGAGTTTTTCCACACCTTCAACACTCTGTACGAGAACGGACGTCAGATCATCATGACGTCCGATCGCCCTCCTTCCGAAATCCCAGGTATTGAGGCGCGACTGGTCACGAGATTTCAGTGGGGAATGGTCGCGGACATCGAGCTTCCTGATTTGGAGCTCCGTATCGCAATCCTCCGCAAGAAATCGGAAGTAGATCAGCTCCAACAGACCATCCCGGATGAGGTCATTCGGTTCCTCGCCGAGCATATCCGTTCCAGTGTACGGGAACTTGAAGGAGCCGTTATTCGCCTTCTTGCGTACTCTTCGCTACGACGACGAGACATCACGATTGCACTGGCGCAGGAAGCCCTGCGAGACAAGCTGAGACGTGATGACAATGGCAAGCTCAGTGAACTGGCTCCCATAACTCCGGAACGAATTCAGGAGATCATCGCATCCGAGTGGGGAGTGACTCCGGATGGGCTCAAGTCGAAGACCAGGACAAAGACACTCACTGTTCCACGCCAAGCAGCCATGTATCTCTGTCGAGAGCTACTCGGAATGCAGCTCGTCGAGATAGGCCAACGATTTGGCGGACGAGATCATTCGACAGTTATCCACAGCCTAGAACGAGCAGGCGAGCTCTCAGAGTCAGATTCAACATTCCAAGCTCGAATTGCACAGGCACGCCGCCGTCTAACGTCATAATCACCGCTCCCGCACATTTCATACAGCGACACTCCACATTTCTAGTCGCTGCCCAAGTGCCAATAAATCAACCACTTGCCCCCTTTTCCCAATTCTTCAACACAGTATACTAGCTCTACTGCTTTCTTCTTCTTTTACAAACCTAGATACAACACCTAAAGTCCTCCGACACGAGGCCAGACACCCCAATGCGTCTTACCATCAGTCGTGAGAAGCTCCAGGAAGCTCTCACAGCTGTCGCTGCAGCGGTTCCAACGAAGACGACACTGCCAGTGCTTGGGAATATTCTTCTCGAGACGACTGATAAGGGTCTGCGTCTGTCTGGGACTGATCTGGATATTGGGGTAAGCACCGAAGTTCTAGCTGATGTGGAGTCTCCAGGTGCTATCACGGTTCCAGCGAAAAAACTGACAGAAATCGTTCGTGAGCTGCCTCCCGCGCCGGTGAAGCTGTCAGCAGCTGGAGAACAACGAATCACGCTTGAATGTGGACGTTCTCGTTTCAAGCTTCTCGGACTTCCTCGAGATGAGTTTCCCGCGTTTCCTGGGGTTGATTTCAGCAAAGCATGGCGCGTGCGATCAGGTGATCTTCAAAAACTGATTTCGCATACTGCGTTTGCTGTCTCGACAGAAGAAAGTCGCCCAATCTTGAACGGAGTGCTGTGGGAAGTTCGGGAGAAGGAGACACGAATGGTGGCGACAAATGGCCACCGTCTCGCGAAGATGGAGATTCCCTATACTGGGACGCTAACTGGTGATTTCATCATCCCGCCAAAGGCTCTCGAACAAGTCCGTCGTTTGTTTCCTTCGGACGAGGAGCTCGAAGTGGCGCGCGGAGAGAATCATCTTGCGTTTCGGTCGCCGTTTACCTCGGTCTTCACTCGACTGATCGAAGGGCCGTATCCGAACTACGATCAAGTCATTCCGCGTGACAACAACCGCGTTGCGATGATCGACAAGTCGGCACTGCAAAGTGCGCTGAAACGCATGGCAGTCGTTGCATCTGATCAGACGCATCGGGTGAAACTGTCGTTCAATTCAGCGTTGCTGAAGTTTTCGGTAGCGACTCCGGACCTGGGTGAAGGACAAGACGAACTTCCGATCCGCTATGATGGAGATCCCATCGATATCGGGTTCAACGGGATGTATCTGCTGGAGATTCTGCGCTACATGCCGACAGAAGAGATTCGGTTCACCTTCAAGGAGCCGGAGCGCGCGGCCACACTGGAACCGGAAAACTGGCAGGAACATGGCAAGTACCTCTGCTTGGTGATGCCATTGCGCCTGGTCGACTGATCAAGAGCGAGGTCGGTAGTCGGTCACGACGCGCTGTTGCACCCGTTGCGTACGAAGGCTGTTCTCGAAGCGTAGATCGAGTTGGAGCACAACCTGCGCATGCACGGGAAGGGACCGCTGAAGTCGTTCACGTACCAGAAATGCCTCCCCTTTGATCTGACCGGTCAATCGCATTGGGAGCGTGCGGGTGGAGTCAGCGGCGACCGCACCACGGATCTCGTATCGAATGGTGTCAGCGACACCTGATGAGGGTTCGTAGGTCGCAGAATTGATCTCGACGACGTTGTGAATGATCGTACCGGCCTGACATGAGGAATACACCAGGGAGTCACGTGCTGCACGTGGCTCCTTGGTTGTTTGCAGGGCCAGACGAAGCGCCAATGCCGGCAGAAGTGGTGAAGCAAGTGTTGCAACTGACGAGCATTCACCTGCTACGGAGTCGGGTACGATTCGCGGGGTGGAAGCTGATTGGCGCACCACGTGCGCAATGGGACGCTTGAATCGAGCTGCCACTTCCGGGGCCATATCACGTCCTCGGACCACGATGTAGCCGAGTCAGATCGGAGCGACACGCTGGCGAGGCCACCGGCGGAAAGGGCGAGGATCGCGTGCAGGGCTTCGCGATATTCGATACTGTCACGGACAACATCACCGGTCGAGGCAGTCTCTGTTGTCGTGACCTGTGAGATCACGTCGTACGTGGAGGCATCGGGACTCAATGCCGATGGCCGGAACGTCGGTGCGGTGGAAGGCAGTGTCGGTTCAGTCGGCGCCGGCGGTGGGGCCGGAACTGCAACTCGTGGTGCAGTGGTGCAGCTGGCGACGACTAGGATCGCGATGATCAGGGGGACCCCCCCGGAAACACGGAAGCGGTCGACGAGCCGCCGATGAAATCGACGTGTTCGTTCGACCGCCCGAGCAGGGGGAGGTGTCAGGTGCATGCTGGCCTGTAAGCCGGGTTCTGTCGGATCAAAGATCCGGATGATCATTCCTCTCGGCGTGATGTCGCCATCACGCTCCAGCAGCCAACCCGCGGCGTCTTGGTCGAGAAGGACTGTCTCTCGCCGCCTATTTGGCCTTGCTCCGACCGGGGTTTACCGTGCCGCCATCGTTACCGATGACGCGGTGGGCTCTTACCCCACCTTTTCACCCTTACCAGTACCGAAATACTGGCGGTTTGTTTTCTGTGGCACTTTCCGTCACGGTAGAAACACCGTGCCCAGGTGTTACCTGGCAGTTTGTCCAAGGAGCCCGGACTTTCCTCGGCAGAAGACAGTTGCCCGTCTCTGACGCGATCATCCGGCCAGCATGTACCTGACGCTGGGAATATAAGGGGTAGGTCTCACGTGACGGGCGGACCAAAATCACCCCGTTCTGCTGGCGCGTGCCGGAACCAGAGGTGACGGATGCGTGACGGGTCGCGTGTAGGCTTGCGTCCGACATCAACGGACGACACGCGATGACTGGGGAATGGCATGGGGCATCCTTGGGTGCCGGAACGGAAGGAGGGCTTCCGCGTGGCGACATCACGCGTGTCACGACGATGCTGACCCCCGATGAGCGAATGCGGGTTGATGCCGTCGGGATGGGGTTGATCCAGGCGTATCACCGGGAAACAGTCGACGATCTCCGACGCGATCTGCGAAACGAGCGTGTGCGCGCCCTCATTCTGTCGACGGCCATGGCGCAGCGCACGAGTGTCTCGAGCATGGCGCGCATGGTGCGCGAGTTTCCGCGCGTTCCAACCGTGGCCATCCTCTCGCAGTTCGATCGCGCGACCGTACGCACCGTGCTCTCGCTCGGGCAATGTGGGATACGTACGCTCATCGATGTGCGGGAACCAACCGGATGGCGCGAGCTGCGGTCAGTTCTGCTCAGCGAGCGCACGTCGGACGTGCAACGCGTTGCCATGTCTCGTCTGGCGCTCGATCTCGCCAATGCGCCAGCAGGGGCGCGGCGCTTCTTCTCGCTGCTCTTTGATGCGGCGGCCAAGACCCCGACGATTCGTGGGTTCGCGCGAACGCTCGGGATCGTGCCGGGGACGCTCATGAGCCGGTTCTTTCGGGCGCAGCTTCCGCCACCCAAGCGGTTCCTGGCCTATGCCCGCCTCACCTGCGCGGCACGGCTGTTTGAGAATCCCGGCGTCTCGGTGTCGAGCGTGGCGGTGCAGCTCGACTACTCCTCACCGCAGAGCTTCAGCCGGCATGTGCGCGCGCTCCTGAACATGAGCGCGGTCGAGTTTCGTGTCCGCTACGATGGCGACGGCATGCTCGATTGCTTTCGGGAGCAACTCGTGCTGCGTCACCTCGCAGCGTGGCAACGGTTCGATCCGTTTGGCCGTTCGGCACGCACAATCGGCATCGAAAAATCGACCGGGAGGGCACGATCGCACGCGCCGGAGCGCACGGCGGTCGATCCCCGATCCGATGTGGCCGAGCTAGATCGACGGGAGGAGCGGAAGAATGTCGGCGGCTCGGGCGAGTGAGACGACCGTCAGGCCGGCGGCCTCGAGCGCTTCGCGCCCGCCTTCTTCACGATCGACCAGCGCGAGGACTCCGAGGATCTCCGCACCATGTGCGCGCAGGACCTCGACTGCCTTCAACGCGGAGCCACCGGTGGTGATGACATCCTCCACCACCACGACGCGATCTCCCTCGCGGTAGGGTCCCTCCACCTGGCGTCCGGCGCCGTGGGCCTTCGCTTCCTTGCGCACGGTGAAGGCGCGTAGCGGGCGAGGGGTGTTGGCGCTGGCATAGGCGATCGCGTACGCGATCGGGTCGGCGCCGAGTGTCAGCCCACCGATCGCATCGACCGTGTTGGCCCCAAAGACGCGTTGCACGGTAGCCAGGCCAAGGGCGCCGATGAGCGCGAGCCCTTCGGGGCTCATCGTCGTTAGGCGGGCGTCGATGTAGAGGTTGGACGTCCGCCCGGACGACAGGACGAAGTGTCCGCGTCGGGCCGAACGCTGCGCGAGTAGGGTGACGAGTTGTTGCTGCGTGTCCATGACTGAAGCTAGCGGCGGAACAGTCCCCGCATCTTCGAAAAGAGGCCGGACTCTTCCTGTTGCTCCGGGGCCGGAGCCGCAGCGAGGAGTGCGTCGTGCAGTTCCCGGGCAAAGACGAGGATGTCGGGGTAGCGATCGCCCGGTTGCCGGGAAAGCGCCTTCATGATGACCCCCTCGACACGCGAACCGAAATCGAGGTTCGCCCGTGCCTTGTTGAGGGAGATGGGAGGCTGGGAGAGGAGCTGCGTGAACATCTCGCGGGGGCTCTTGGCCAGGTACGGCAGGGCTCCCGTGAGCAGGAAGTAGGCGATGGTCGCGAGCGAATACTGGTCGGCCGCCGGGGTGACGAGTTCACCGGAGAGTGCCTCGGGGGCGACGTACATCAACGTGCCGACGAAGTAGCCGGCGCGCGTGAGGCGCTCATCCTGGCGCGTGTCCGTTGCGGCTGCGATTCCGAAGTCGAGGAGCTTGGTGGCCCCGGATACGGGATCGTACATCGCGTTGTCGGGTTTCAGATCGCGATGCACGATGCCGGAGTCATGGGCTGCCTTGACCGCTTCCCCGATGCTCAGGATGATGCGGGCGACCTCGTCGCGGGGGAGTGGGGCGTGCTCCTTGGCGTAGGACTCCAGAAGTTCGCCGGGGGCCCATTCGATGACGAGGTAGTGGTATCCGTCGGCTTCCCCTGTCTCGATCGTACGGATGACATTGGGGTGAATGACGCGCTTGCCGAACTCGGCTTCGCGGTTGAAACGCGCGACGGCGGTCTTCTCGTGCCGCAGCTTGTCGCGCAGCACTTTGAAGGCCACCTGGCCGTTGGTGGGATGCTCAGCGCGATAGACGACAGAAGTGCCGCCTTCTCCCACGAGAGCTTTGAGCGTGTAGCCGGCGAGCGATCGCCCGACAAGATTTTCCTTGGACACGGCGCCGAACCTAATGGTCCCCCAGTAGGGCAGCAAGCAATGCGCAACAATTCGCTGGACTGGTATCTTCCTCGCTCGCACGCCATGCACGCTTCCCTTGCACGCGTCCAGAACGCGGCTTCCCGCCATATGCGCACATTCTTCACCGCGCTCGCCGCCGTCGTGACCCTCGCTGCCTGTGCGTCGGGGAAGGGCGCGACTCCCGGAGGTCAGGCTCCGCAGCCCACAGCAGCCCCGGCGGCGGCTGTGTCGAATCGACGCATTCCGACGCAGCCGGATCCGATCACGCTGTACCGGCGACTCGGTCTGCTCGCCGAAGGGGGAGAGACCCCGTTTGTCGGGGCATTGGGCTTTCTCGCGGCAAAGAGCAACGACTCGACCGTCATGGTGTTGACGGTCTCCATGGCCAACCGATCGCTCCGCTTCGGGCGAGAGGGTGACCGGTACCGCGCGTCGTACAGCGTTGGCCTCGAGATCAAGCGCGGGACGACGGTCGTGCAGGACATCAATGCCAAGGAGAGTGTGCGAGTCCTGGCATTTCGGGAGACCCAGCGAACCGACGAGGCGGTGCTGTTTCGGCAGATCGTGACGCTCGCCCCTGGGATGTACGACGTACGTCTCACGGTCCGCGACGACTCGGTGTCACGCGGGAGCGCGATCGAGGCGACGATCGGGGTGCCGAAGTTCGTGGATGGGTCGGTGTCGTCGCCGATCACGTTCTACGAGGCGACGCCTCGTGAGACGCTGGATTCGCTCCCGCGCTTCGTGGCGACGCCACGGAGCACGGTGGTCTTCGGGCGCGACACGATCGTGCCGGTCTACGTGGAAGGATACGGGGCGGGGACGACCTTTCCGCTGCGTATCTCGGTGCGGGCCGAGGGTGCGAACGCGACGTTGTGGAGCGACTCGCTGTCGCTCCCACGCCGCGGCAACCTCTTCGCCGGGACCTTCAACGTCCCGGTGTCGCGCCTCGGCGTCGGTGTGATGTCGATCGGCGTGTCGCGCTTCGGCAGCCGCGACACGCTGCGGACGCCGTTGTTCGTCGCGTTTGGTGAAGACCTCCCGGTCGCGACGTTCAACGAGATGCTCGAGTACCTGCGCTACTTCGTTTCGGGACCGCGGCTGCAGGCCATGCGCGACGCCGCGCCGGATGCACGGGCCGCGCTGTGGGCGGCGTTCCTGCGCGAGACCGACCCGGTCCCGCAGACACCGCTGCACGAGGGGATGCGCGACTACTTCGCGCGCATTGCCCAGGCCAACGCGCGCTTCCGAGAAGAGGGAGCGGCGGGGTGGCTGACCGATCGCGGACGAGCGTTCGTTGCGCTCGGACCACCGGATCAGGTCATCGAACCCAACCTGAGCGACATGAACCAGCGCGGACGGTCGCAGATATGGGAGTACCGCCAGCACCGGTTACAGATCGTGTTCATCGACCAGACTGGCTTCGGGCGGTGGCGAATGACGATCAGTTCCGAGACGGAGTTCGAGGGTGTCGTCAGGCGCGTGCTACCCTAGTTGTGTCAACGAGTCCATACATGCGAAGGCCCTTATCCCTTTGATTCACATAGTCTTCTCTTGACATATCAGAATATCGGTCCTAAATAGGCCGGCGCAGGATTGCTGGAGGCTCCGGTCCAGCTCGCATGCGTTCCGATACCTGGTAGGAGGCAACTCGTATGGCCAAGGGGAAGGTGAAGTGGTTCAATGACGCCAAGGGTTTTGGCTTCATCGAGCAGGAGTCGGGAGAAGACGTCTTCGTGCACTTCTCTGCGATCCAGATGGACGGATTCAAGACTCTCGCTGAAGGGCAGGAAGTGGAGTTCGAGGTGGAGAGTGGGGCAAAGGGGCTGCACGCGAGCAGTGTGACCCGCGCCTGAGCGCGCCGCGCTCCCGAGTCACCACGCTGAGTCGTTATACCGCCTGCCCGCGTGTGGCAGGCGGTTTGGCTTTCGGTGGCACACGGCACGCGCGTCACGAGCTGCCGGGTGAGCGGGCGGTCTCTCCAGCGGCCGGGAATGGCGCTAGAGTTGTGCGAACGATCCCACGCGCTCTTCGCCGCGGATCCAGGACCTTCGCCCCCGCCCTCGCGTGCCCCCTGTCACCCCGCCACCGTCGCCGACGCTCTTTCTGGTCGACGGCTATGCGCTCATCTATCGCGCGTTCTTCGCCCTCCTCTCGCGTCCCCTGACCACGGCCCGAGGAGAGAACACCTCGGCGGCATGGGGAGTGGTGAACTTCCTCCAGCGTCTCGTGGCCAAACATCGCCCCGAGTACCTGGGGTGGGTGCACGATTCCGGGTTGTCGTTCCGGCACGAGGTCTACCCGGCGTACAAGGCGACGCGCGAGAAGCTGACCGATGAACTTCAGGCCGACTTCGACACCGGCGTGGAGCGGATCAAGGAGCTGCTGGAAGCCTTCCGCGTGCCGGTGCTCGCGGTGGAGGGCTTCGAGGCGGACGACGTCATCGGCACCTTGGCGTCACAGGGCGTGGCCCAGGGCGTCAACGTCGTGATCGTGTCGGGGGACAAGGACTTCCAGCAGCTGGTACGGCCCGGGGTCTGGCTCCTCAATCCGGGACGCGGCGGACCGGCATCGGTGGATGAGAGCTGGGTCGGAATGGAGAATGCCAGCGATCGACTGGGCGTCGCGCCGAAGTTCGTCACTGACTACCTGGCACTGGTCGGCGACACCTCGGACAACGTGCCCGGCGTTCCGGGGATCGGGGAAAAGACGGCGAAGGAACTCGTCGACGCGTATGGCGACCTGGAGGCGATCCTCGCGCATGCAGCAGAGGTCACGAAGAAGCGCCCGCGTGAGGCGCTGCTGGCGCACGTGGAGCAAGCGCGTCTCTCGAAAGACCTGGTGACGATCCGCGAGAGCGTGCCGATCACGCTCGACCTGGCCTCACTCGAGCGGCGCACTCCCGACGCGACCCGACTGCGGCAACTCTACAACGAGCTGGAGTTCACCTCGTTGCTGAAGGACGTCAAGGACGCGCCGGCTCCCGCGGTCGTCGCAGGCGAATCGCTGGCCGAGCACGCACCGGTCGCGGCCAGCGTGCACTACACGGTCGTCGACACCGAGGAGGCGTTAGGCGCCCTGGTGACGACGTTGCGTGCGGCCGGGCGCTTTGCCTTCGACACCGAAACGGTGGCCGATCCGGGGAGCCCGACCAAGGTCGATCCGTTGCGCTCGCGCCTGGTGTCGATCTCGATTGCCACGGGTGCGGGCGAGGCATTCTATCTCCCCTTCACCCATCGCATGTGGGAGCCGGAGCAGGGATCGCTCATCTTCGGAGGTGAGGGGGATGCGCCGGCAGCGGGAAACGCCAAGACGGCCGCGTCGACGTCGCGGGGGCCAGCGGGCGACAGCATCGCGGCGCGTGCGCTGGCGCATGGTGCCTCGCCCGTGCGCAACCTGCCGCCACTGCTGAGCGACGCGCTGCGCGACTTTCGCGCGCTCCTCGAGGATCCGACGATCGGGAAGATCGGCCAGAACTCGAAGTTCGACGTGCTGGTGCTGCGCACCGCTGGCGTGGCGGTCCGCGGGCTGACGTTCGACACGATGCTGGCGAGCTACGTCCTGGACCCGGGGCGCCGCTCGCATTCGCTCGACCTGCTGGCGTCGGAGTTCCTGGACCACACGATGACCTCGTATGAGGCGCTGTGCGGGAAGGGGAAGACCGAGCTTCCGTTCGACGTCGTCCCCATCGAGGCAGCGCGCGACTACTCGTGCGAGGACGCCGACATGACGTGGCGCCTGCAGGAGCACTTTGCCCCGCTGCTGGAGGCGGCGGGGATGACGGCACTCTTTCACGACATCGAGATGCCGCTCGTGGACGTGCTGGCCGAGATGGAATGGACCGGCGTGTCGATCGACGTGGCGTGGTTCCACTCGCTCAAGACGCGATTCGCGCGGGAGCGTGAACGGGTCGAGGAAGAGATCTTCGTCGAGGCGGGGGAGCGCTTCAACATCAACTCCAACCCCCAGCTGCGCGCGATCCTGTTCGAGAAGTTGCAGCTGCCGATCAAGAAGAAGACCGCCACCGGCCCCTCGACCGACGCCAGCGTGCTGCAGGAGCTGGCCGATGAGGGGCACACGCTGCCGACGTTGCTGATGGAGTATCGCGAGCTGGCCAAGCTCGAGTCGACCTACCTCGACACGCTGCCGGCGCTCATCCACCCGCGCGACGGGCGCCTGCACACCTCGTTCAACCAGACGGTGGCTGCAACGGGACGGTTGTCATCGAGCGATCCCAACCTGCAGAACATCCCGATCCGGCGCGAACTCGGGCGCGACATCCGGCGCGGCTTCGTCCCGCAGAAGGGGTGGAAGTTCGTCGGCGCCGACTACTCGCAGATCGAGCTGCGGTTGCTCGCCCACCTCTCGCACGATCCGGCGTTCGTGCAGGCCTTCCAGTCGGGGGGAGACATCCACCGGGAAACGGCGGCGATCATCTTCGGCGTGCCGCTGGCCGACGTGACCTCCGAAATGCGCGGTCGTGCCAAGACCATCAACTTTGCCACCATCTACGGGCAGGGTGCGCACGCCCTCTCACGCCAGCTCAAGATCTCGAACGCCGAGGCGAAGGAGTTCATCACGACCTACTTCGAGCGCTTTCGCGGAGTGCGGGAGTACCTGGATCGGATGGTGGAGACGGCCAAGACCAACGGCTACGTCGAGACCATCTTCCGCCGCCGTCGCTACATCCCCGAGCTCAAGGAGCGCAACTTCAACATTCGGGCGTTCGGCGAGCGTGTGGCGACCAACGCGCCCATTCAGGGATCGGCCGCCGACCTGATCAAGATCGCGATGATCGAGATCCAGCGCGCCCTCGATGCGGGAGCGCTCGAGGCGCGGATGCTCCTCCAGGTGCATGACGAACTGGTCTTCGAATGCCCGGAGCACGAGGTAGAGCCGCTCAGTGTGCTGGTGCGCACGAAGATGGAATCGGCCGCCCAGCTCGACGTCCCGCTGGTGGTGGAATTGGGCGTCGGGGACAACTGGCTGGACACCAAATAGTCGGGACGCGGCTCACCAGGCCGCCTTGCATCCTGCGCGATCTGAGGCGAATCGACGCGGTTCAGGAATTGTGCGTGACGTCACATGGGGTTGCTAAGTCTATACGCAACAACCCGTTGGTTTTGTGGGCGCCGAACGGCCCCGGCATTGCCTTTCCCCAAGGCAGTCCAGCCCCCACAGCCGCGGGGCTCCCGTTCGACAGCACGCCAGCCAAGGTGCGCACATGCGCCAGCGACGCAGTGGTTTCACTCTCATCGAGCTCCTGATCGTCGTCGTGATCATCGGGGTGCTCGCGGCCATCGCCGTCCCCAAGTTCCAGAACACCAAGGGCAAGGCGAACCTCGCGGCCCTCAAGTCGGACCTGCGCAACCTGGCCACGGCCGAGGAGGCGTACTTCTACCAGAACGGGACGTACACCTCGAATCTGGTGCAGCTGAACCTCCTCCCCTCGCCTGGGGTGAGCTTCACCTTCGGGAGTGTGACCGGGGGCGGATGGTCGGCCAAGGTGACGCACCCGCAGGCGTTCCCGATCGAATGCGCGCTCTTCATGGGCGGGGTCCCCGCGTACGCGCCGGCCATCGTCGAAGGGGTCATTAACTGCCAATAGGGTGACGCGTTATCGTTGGGCGTCATGACGGCGCCCCACGATGAACGCGACCGCACCGACCTCGACGCGCGATCCGACTCGCCGCTCGAGGGGGTGCTCGACGAATACACCCTGTACATCGAGTTCGAACGTCGTCGCGATGGGATGATCCACGCGATGGACGGTGGGCTCTGGTTGCATCGCCACGTCTGGAAGGGGCGCGCCATGGCCCATCTGGTGTCGACCGACCGCGAACGGCTGCTGGCCTACGGGCGCGCCGTCGGGCTCACCGAAGCACGACTC
Organism: Gemmatimonadota bacterium; assembly: GCA_016719105.1. NCBI lineage: Bacteria > Pseudomonadati > Gemmatimonadota > Gemmatimonadota bacterium. The sequence goes on from JADKAQ010000019.1 coordinate 144,054, forward strand.
CAGTTCAAGCCGCTCAAGGACCCTCGCACCACAGAGCGTCGCGAGGCGTGGCACTGGGACCTTCTGGGGCGCTTCCTCCCGCCCAGGACGCCCTCCTCGACCCCTGACCCCGCCGCGACCGACGCGCCGCCACACGGGGACGCCTGATCAGCGCAGGGCGGCGTCCAGCCGGCGCGCCTCGGCCCGAAGGTCGCTCGCCTCGGCGCGCAACGACGCGCGCAAGGTGGGATCGCGGCGCATCGACAGGTAGGCTCGCGCCCGACGGATCGCGCGACGGATCCGATCGGAGAGCCAGAAGTCGAACGATGCCGACGGCGGCAGCGACGCCAGATATGCCACGGCCCAGATCGCCCCGTGGTGATGGCCGATGAACAGGGCGGCGAGCAGGTAGAATGCGAGGACGAAGACGAGACCGCTGACCAGCGTGTGCATCGCGGGCTCGTCCGGGTTGGTCGAGGTCGCGCGCCCCACCCACCGGGCGAGGGTGATCGGGATCCAGTGGTTGATGCGCCCCCAGAGCGCCACGGGAAAGCCGAGGATCGCGATCACGCATTCGCGAAGGGCAAACCAGGCGCCGGCCGCGACCGAGACCGACATCCACAGGTCGTTGATCGGGATGGCGGCCGTCCGGGTGCGGGATCGAAACGCGTCGAGGCGTGCGAGAAAGGCGTCGGCTTGCGACGCGGTCTCGTTCGGTGTTGACGGCAGTGCCTGGCGCGCCACTTCGAGGCGGCGGGCGATGCGAACGGCGTCGCTGAGCGGCGCGTCGGGGGCCTCGAGCGGTCGCACGCGGTCGAGCAGCTGGTTGAGCAGGGCCGAGACCTCGAGCACCTGCTCGGCGTCGTCGTGCGACGCGAAGTTGAGGGTGACGCGGCGCAGGGCGTCATCCACCTGGGTGGTGAGTGCTTGGACGCTTTCGGGGGAGACGTCATCGAGGCCATCGGCGATGACCGGCCGCCCGACCTGAATGGCGACGCGGGACCGTGGGCGTCCCTTGCGTTCGAAGGTGAGTCCGACCGGCACAATGGGGACATGTGCGAGCCCGCGCTCGGCATGCGCCATGAGGGCGAGGCGCGCGCACCCGGTCTTGAGCGGGGCGAGCTCGGGTTCGGAGTGGCTCTTGCCCTCGGGGAAGATCAGGACGACTTCACCGGCGGCGAGTGCGTCGAGGATGGCGGAGAACGACTGCGCATTGCGCGACTCGCTCACGGGGCCGTCGGTCGTCCGTTGCTCATCGCTCACGCGGCGCAGCGGAATGACGCCGACGGCGAAGACGAGGAGGCGCGTGACGGGATTGTCCAGCAGCGTCGCCTTGGCCGTCAGCCGCACATGGCGGGAGGTGGCGGTGGCGATGAGGAGCGCATCGACGAGCGCGTTCCAGTGGTTGGCGGCGATGATCACCGGCCCCGAGGCGGGGATGCGGTCCAACCCCTCGACTTCGATGCGCCGGTAGTACCACCGCACGGCGATGGTCGCGAGGACGCGCAGGATCTTGTAAAGCATGCGGCCGCTCGCGGAGCTCAGTGGCCGCCGTTGATGCGCACGAGGTCTCGCTCGGCGTCACGCGCCATCTGTCGTCCCTCCTCGACGTTCACGCGGGCGAGGATCGCCGCGCCCACGGCGAAGAAGATGATGACGCCGAGGATCGCGTTGCGGCTGCTGCCAGTGGTGGCGATGGTGATCGAGAAGAGGAGCGGGCCGAAGATCGAGGCAAACTTCTCGAAGACGGAGTAGAACCCGAAGAACTCGCCCGACTTGTGCGCCGGGATGAGGGAGGCGAAAAGGGAACGTGAGAGCGCCTGGGTGCCGCCCTGCACCATGCCGACGAGGAAGGCGAGGACGTAGAAGTCGCGCGCCGTCTTCATGTAGAAGCCGATCACGCTGATCGCGGTGTAGGCGAGCAGGCCGAGGAAGACCGAGCGCTTGGCCCCAATGCGATCGGCGAGCATCCCGAAGAGGAACGCGAACGGTATGCCGACGAACTGCACGATGAGGATCGCCACGGTGAGGGCACTCGAGGGGATCTTGAGCTCCGTGCCGTACGCCGTCGCCATGCGGATGATGGTCTGGATTCCGTCGTTGTAGATGAGGAAGGCCAGGAGCATCAGGAAGGCGTGCTTGAAGGTGCGCAGCTCGCGCACCGTCTCGCCCATGCGGCGGAACGGGGTGACGAACAGGTTGATCCCGGTGGTGGACTCGTCAGGCTCCACGGTGCGCGCCGGCTCCGCGACGCGACGGAGGATCGGAATGGAGAAGAGGAGCCACCAGACGGCGACCGAGACAAAGGCCAGGCGCGCCGGGAGCGTCTTCTGCTCGGGGGTGGCGGCGTCGCCGTGCGGGAGGCCGAATGCCTGCGGCGCGAGGATCCACGCGAGGTTGAGCGCGAGCAGGACGCCGCCGCCGACGTAGCCTAACGCGTAGCCGGCGCTCGACACGCGATCCATCTCCTCAGGGCGGCACAGGTGCGGGAGGAGCGCCTCGTAGAAGACGACGCTCGCCGTGGCCCCCACGGTGGCGATGATGTAGAGCCAGGAGGCGAGGACGTAGTCGCCGCGCTCGATGAAGTACATCCCGCCCACCGCCACGACGCCGATGAGCATGAAGATCGCCAGCATCCGCTTCTTGGCGGCGGCAACGTCGGAGATCGCGCCGAGGACGGGGGAGGCGATGGCGACGAGGATGGACGCAATCGTGTTGGCGTTGGCCCAAGCCTGCGTGGCGCGGCTGCCAGGGAGCGTGGCCGCGGCCACGCTCACGAAGTAGATCTGGAAGACGGCGACCTGTATGGTCGTCTGGAACGACGACACCGCCCAGTCGTACATCGCCCACGCTCGCAAGTCGGAGCGGTCAAGTCCAATGCGTGCGAGAAAGGACCGTGGTGCCGCGGGGGCACGGGCGGAGTCGTCAGGCGACATGGGCGGTTCGAGAGGGGCCGAACACCGGACGCGGCGTGGGTGTCTTGGTTGACGCAACTGACGCCGCGCACAGATTACTCGGCATGAGCCGTCGATCCGCGCGTGGACTGGTGCTCGGAGGGGTGTTGCTGCTGGGCGTCGCGTGCGACAAGCCGGCGCCGGCGCCGAGCAACGATACGGCGGCGGTCTCCCCCCCGCCACCTCGAGGGGTCACCACGCCCACGACGCCGATCGAGGCGCCGTGGGATTCGTCGGCAGGCCCTGTCTTCCTGGTCATCGGGCCCAATGCGACCACGGCGAGCGTGGTCTTTCCCGCCGTGGCGAGCGACGCGGAGGTGGATGCGTCGAAACTCGATGCCTCGCCGCTCAAGGGGACCGCGTATGACCTGCTGGCCAACGGTCGCGTGGTCAGCGGTGCCACGGTGAGCGGCGTCGTGCCGCTGGACGCGCCGGAGGAATGCTCAGGGTGGCCGCTCGTGCAGCTGTCGGATGTAAGTGCCGACACCGCCTCGCGCTCGTGGGTGGTGGGCTTCGAGCGGGGGAAGCTCTCCCCGATCGCCTACGATTCGATCACGGCCCTCTCCTCGTCTGACTCATCGCGCTTGGCGATGGAGGTCGCGCGCATTGCCTCGGCGGTACCGGGCGACACGGTGGCCGAGCTGCGCGGGCTCCCCTATCAGGTGCGGCGGGCGTACCGATTCGAGATCGCCCCGGGGGTGACCGGGTTGGTGGCGGAGGTGATGCGGACGCTGAATCAGGAGGCGAACCCCAAACAGGAGCATCTCCTGGTCATCGCCGAGCGTGACAGCACGAGCCGCGGACGCTTCGACATCGCCTACACCGAGCGTGCAGCCGGGGGCGAGGAGTTGATCGAATCGAGCGAGCTGCTCGCCATCGCGCGATTCGCCCCGACCCGCGACGTCGAGGTCCTGCTTGCGCGCTACGTGGGTGACGGCGTGGTGTACGCGTTGCTGGAGCGTGCCGGCGCGCGCCGCTGGCGCCTGCGCTGGACCAGTCCGTACGTGGGCTGCTGACACCATGCTCCACGCGCGCACGGCGCACGGGCGACCCGCGCGAGTGCTTGTGTGCTTGCGCCGCTTCGCGAACTAGTCGCGCGCCGCGCGCAGTGTAAGCACCACGACCTCTGGTGGGGCGCCAAACCGCAGCGGGATCTGCGTGCCGATGCCGCGCGACACGAATAGTCGGGCATGGGGATTGGGGACCCACCCGGCGGGGTGCTGGCGTGTGCAGACCTCCGAGCGGGTCACGAGTGCCCCGATCCACGGCAGGACCACCTGACCGCCGTGCGTGTGCCCGGAGAGTACGAGGTGCACGCCCGGGTGGGCGCAGTGCTGCACGGCGTCGGGGTGGTGCGAGAGGATGATGGTTGGCGTCTGGTGGTCGACGAGCGCCGCGACCGATGCGGTGCTCACCTCGCCTTCCCACAGGTCCGGGATGCCGACGACATGGAGCACCTGGCCATCGACGGCGAGCTCGAGGCGCTCGCCGCGCAGGACGCGCACGCCTAACGCTCCCAGCCAACTGGCCGTCTCGTCGGCGCTGGCGTAGTGATCGTGGTTGCCGATCACGGCGACCACGCCGTCACGGGCGCGCAACTTCTGTAGGGCCGGGCCGAGTTCGGCGTAGGTGCGCTGGTAGTACCGTCGCGACAGCCCGGGCATCATCCCCTCGGATGTCCCATAGTCGCCCAGCAGGACCACGAGGTCCGGCGCCTGCGAGTTGGCAAAGGCCACGGCGCGCTCCGCTCGCTCGAGGGGTTGTTGCGGGCCGTGATGAAAGTCGGTGAGGATGGCGAGGCGATAGCCCTCGAACGCCGGCGGGAGGTCCGGGATGGCGACGTCGTGCAAGGTCAGCCGCAGGTCACCCGGGGCGAAGGCGATTACGTGCCAGACGAGCGCGCCGAGCGCGATCGCGGCGAACAGGACGAGCGCGACCAGCATCAGCGTCAGGGCATCCCGAGGTCGCGGCGTCCCAATGCCGCCGGCGCGCGGACGCGGGCGGTCCCGGCGGCGAGCACCACCAGGGTGAGGGCATACGGGAGGGCGAGGAAGAGCTGGTACGGGAGCTGGCTGCCGGACGACTGGAAGAGGTACTGCAACGCGGTCGCGGCACCAAAGAGGAGCGCGGCCAGCGCCACCCCCACTGGTCGCCAGCGCCCGAGCGCGACGATCGCGATCGCAATGAAGCCGCGACCAGCCGACATCCCCTCGGCGAAGGTTCCCACCTGCGCCAGCACGAGCGACGCCCCCGCCATCCCGCCTAACGCACCCGCCACCAGCACGGCCCCCGCCTGCAGGTGGGCGGGCCGGATGCCCGCGGCCTCGGCGGCTTCCGGGTGTTCGCCGACGGCGCGCACGGCGAGGCCGAGGTGCGTGCGATAGAGGACCCACCAGACGAGGGCGATGAGCGCGTACAGGAGGTACGTGACGACCGGCTGCCGGAAGAGCGCCGGTCCCACGAAGGGGATGGCGCTGAACCCCGGGATGGCGAGTGGGCGCATGGTCGGGATGCTGAGCGCGGCGCCCGCGGTGCCGAAGACGGCGCGGTACAGTGTCCCCGTGAGCCCCAACGCGCCTAACGTGAGCGCGGTCCCGGTAATGATCTGGTCGGTGCGCAGCCAGACGACGAAGAGCGCAAAGATGAGTGCCGCCAGCATGCCGGCCGCGACTCCGGCAAGCAGCCCGGCGGTGACGCTTCCGGTGCTAGCCCCGACCACGGCCCCGAAGCACCCCGCGATGATCACCCCTTCGAGCCCCACGTTGATCACGCCGGCACGCTCCGAGACCGCCTCGCCCAGTGCCGCGAGGGCGAGCGGGGTGGCGGTACGCACCGTCGCCTCGAGGAAGGTGGTCAGGGCATCGGTCATGTCCCCACCTCCACGGCGCCGCGCACGCGCCGCGCGAGGACCGCTCGCGCGCCGACGATCGCGAGGATGATCATCGCTTCGACCACACTCACGAGGACGAGCGGGACTCCGGCGTCACGCTGCATGGCGGCTGCCCCGGCCTCCAGGGCGCCCAGCAGTACTCCGCTCAGCAGCACCAGCCCGGGATGCAGTCCGGCGAGCAGGGCTACTGCGATCGCCGTATAGCCGTAGCCCGGCGAGATATTCTCGTACAGTGCGTAGGTCACCCCCGCCACTTCCACCCCGCCGGCGAGGCCGGCGAGGGCCCCGCTCACGAGGAAGGCCCGGAGGCTGACGGCGGCCACATCGACCCCTCCGGCGCTGGCGGCCGCGTGCGGGTTGGCCCCAACGACACGCAGCCGGAAGCCGGCCGAGGTGTTGCGCACCGCGTGCCAGGCGATGAGCGCCGCGATCACGGCTACGGCGAAGCCGACATGCAGGCGCGTCCCCGGGATGAGCATCGGGAGGTGCGTGGCGGCCGGGAGCGACGACGACTGCGGATAGATGCGCGTCGGCTCCTGCAGCGGGCCACGCACGAGGTAGCCCACGCCGTACAGCGCCACGAAGTTCATCATGATCGTGCTGATGACCTCCAGCACGCCGAAGCGGCGCTTGAGCCAGGCCGGGACGGCAGCCCAGCCCGCACCCGCCGCCGCCGCGGCGACCAGGGCGAGGACCAGGGCGCCGGCGCCTAACGAATCTCCCCATCCCAGCGCCACCGCCGACGCGACCGCCGCCCCCGCCAGCAGTTGTCCCTCGGCGCCGATGTTGAGGATCCCCCCCTGGAAGGCCAACGCCACCGCCAGTCCCGTGAGGATCAACGGCGTTGCTCGCACCAGCGTGGCCGAGAAGACGGCGTACGAACTCCCGGCCGCGCCGCGGACGAGGGCGGTCAACGCGGAGGAGACGTCGAAGCCGCTCGCGGCAAGCACCGCCGCCAGCAGGGCGACGATGCCGAGGGCGAGGAGGACCGCGACCGAGAGGGAACCGGCGAACGCCGGCAGGCGCCCGGGCGCCGGAGCGCTCATGCTACGAGCGTCGCTTGAACACGCGGTACTCGACCACTCCCGTGTCGCACACGGTGCGCGCCTCGGAGTAGGGAATGGCAAAGTAGGTGTAGGCCCGCACGGTCGCCGTGCGGCCTTTGCAGCTGGCGGCTTTGGAGACGGTGCCGCGCGCGCCGATGCTGGCGGCGCCTGGCGCAGGGGCGGTCGCGCTGTCCACGCGCATCACCCGGAGCGCCTGCACGATCCCCAGTCGCTCCAGCGGGTGATCCCACAGCGACAATGCGGTGATCTTGGCCTGCTGCGCGTAGGCGCGCGAGGCGAACGGGACGAGGTCGAGTCCGTCGCCGATGACCCAGCGCGGGACCGCCGCCCCCAGCGTGAGCACCACCACCTTCCACCCGATGCTGATCCCGACGAGGATCATCCACGGCTTGACGCGCCGCGCAGCCTTGGCGGGCGGCGCGACCTTCGGCAGCGTCTGCGGAGTCGGGACAGGCATACGCGTGGATATTACTCGAATGACACGCGGACGAGCCAACGCGACAGCGCGGCAGGGTGTCCCGCTGTCACCAGAACATGAACGAGGTCAGCCGTGTCGCACTCGCCCGTGACGCTCCAGCGGACGCAGGCGCCACATGGCCCCAATGCCCAGTATCGGCCCGATCGCCAGCGGGAGATACGCCCATTCCCATCCCCACCAGGCGACCCACGTCGGGACCATCCGGATCGTGACCATCGTGAGCAGGAAGCCCGACGCGGTCTGCACGGTCACCGCCGTCCCGACGTAGTCCCCGGGCGAAAACTCGGTGACGGCCGCCGAGAACTGCGCCGAATCGGCGACGACCGAGGCGCCCCACACCAGAGAGATGACGATGAGCACGATGATCGGGGCACCAAGGGCCGGGCCGATCGCGATGGCGCAGGCACCGCTGATCGCCATCGCGACGATCGTGACGTTGCTGCGTCCTGCCGAATCGGCGATGCGCCCGGCCACCACTGAGCCGATTGCCCCTGCCCCGATCGACGCAAAGGCCATGGTGGGCGCGAGCCATCCGGGGGCGAGGTACCGCTCCACGGCCGCTCGCCAGAACAGGCCGATCGTGCTCCACATGGCGTACAGCTCCCACATGTGGCCGAGATAGCCGAGCGAGGCCAGGCGTGCCCCGCGATTTCGCAGCACCTGCCCGAGCGCCCGGGGGTCGAAGCGCGCCGAACGTCCCTGAAACGGGCCCTCTCGAACGAGCGTGCCAAACAGGACTCCTCCGATCGCGGCGCACGCAGCGGCGAGCAGGACGAGCGAACGCCACGCGGTGGTGGAGACGGTGAGCGCGAGCAGGTGCGGAACGGCCGACCCCAACGTCGTTCCACCAACCAGCGCGCCAATCGCGGTCCCGCGCCGTGTCGTGGTCCAGCCGGCGGCAAGCTTGATTCCCGGTGGGTACACGCCGGCCAGCGCGACGCCGACGGCAATTCGGAGCCCGACAGCGCCAGCGCCTCCGATGCCGGGGAGGACCAGCGCGGCCGTGGCCGCCGCGGCGAGAAAGGCACTCCACATCGCCAGTCGCGCCGGCCGCCAGCGATCGCTCAAGAGCAGCGCGGCGCTGACTGTGGAGCCGATGACGAAGCCCAGCTGGACCCCGAGCGTGAGCCAGATGGCGCTCCCTCCCGAAGCACCCACGCCCCACTCGGCCGCCATCGCCTGCGCGACCACGGTGGCGCTGAACCACGGCGACATCCCCAGGACGACGGCGAGCAAGAGGATGGAGAGCTGCGTCGCGACTCGTGCGCGCGCGGGCGGCAGCGCCGGCGGAGGAGACGCGGAGGGGGCGCCAGGAGCCGCGCTGACCGGCGCCACGACTACTCGGCGCCGAGCATCGCGCGGCCCACGGTCTCTCGTGTCGGCGGCACCACAGCGAGCAGTTGCCCTGCGTGCACGACGAACATGCGATCGGCGAGCCCGAGAACCTCATCCAGGTCGCTCGAGTAGAGTACGACGCCGCTTCCGTCGTCGGCCGCCGCGCGTAGCTGTTCGAGCACGGCGGCCGTGGCGCGGATATCGAGGCCACGCGTCGGGTTCTCGGCCACGACCATCGCCGGGCGATCGGCCAGCTCGCGCCCGAGCACCAGCTTCTGCTGGTTACCGCCCGAGAGTGCGCGCCCGGCGGCGCCGGCGCCTGGCCCCCGTACGTCGAAGCGCTCGATCACCTTGGCGGTGGCGGCGCGCAGAGCGGACCACGGCATGCGCCCCCGCCGCGCGCCAAGCCCTCGCAGCGCGACGTTTTCGACGAGCGACATGTCGAGGACCATCGCATCGCGGTGACGATCCTCGGGAATGAAGGCGATGTTCGCCGGGAGCGTCAGGTGGCCGCTCGTGGGAGCGAGCCGCCCGGCAAGGAGTCGCAGGAGTTCGTGCTGTCCCGACCCTTCCACCGCGGCAATGCCGACGATCTCTCCCGAGTGGACGTCGAGCGAGGCGTCGCGCAACGCGACGCCTCCGCGCGAATCGGCGACGCTGACGGTGCGCAGCGATGCGATGACCGTCTCCGCGCCGAAGTCCTGCGGGGCCGTGTGCTCGGCCACTCCCTGGCGCGGAGCCGCCGCACGTGTTGCCGCGGCGGTGGCGCCGGCGCCGGCGTCCTCCCCAAGGAGGGCCGCGACGAGCGTTGGTTCATCGAGCGTGCGCGCGGCACCGGAGCGCACGGTGCGCCCCCGTCGCAGGACGGTCACGTCGTCGGCCACCGCGAGCGCTTCGCGCAGTTTGTGCGTGATGAGGACTACGGCTCGCCCTTCGTCGCGAAAGCGGCGTACCCAGCGCATGAGCTCATCGGCTTCCTCGGGGGCGAGCACGGCGGTGGGTTCGTCGAGGATGAGCAGCCGCGCATCGCGGGCGAGCGCCTTGACGATCTCGAGCCGCTGTTGCGCGCCCACCGGGAGCGTCTCGACACGGGCGGACGGGTCGAGCACGAGCCCGGTGCGCTCGCCGAGGCGGCGCACGCGATCGGCCGCCGTGGCCGCGTCGTACCGGCCGCGCATGCCTAACGCCACGTTCTCGGCGACGGTCATCGCCGGGACGAGCGTGAAGTGCTGGTGGACCATCCCCACGCCGCGCGCGATCGCATCGGCGCTGGAGCGAAAGTGCGCCGGCGCTCCAAAGACGCGCAGCGACCCTGCATCGGGGCGCTGCATGCCGTAGGCGATGCGCATGAGCGTCGTCTTCCCTGCCCCGTTTTCCCCGAGCAAGGCGTGCACCGTTCCCTCGCGCACCTGCAGCGATGCGCCGGCGAGTGCCTCGATCGCGCCGAACGACTTGTGGAGCTGGTCGATCTCGAGGGCCAGGGTCACGACCCGGTCGGCAGGAACAGGAAGGTGGTCGGCAGGTCGAACTGCTCGCCGACCACGTCGGCGAGCGCGCAGACGCCAAGCGTCTCGGTGGCGTAGTGACCGGCGTAGATGATCACCACGCCGGCGTCGGCCGCATCGACGGTGGTGTGGTGCGGTCCCTCGCCGACGATGAGCGTGTCGATGCCGCGCGCCTGCGCGTCGCGGATCTCCTTCGAGCCCGCCCCCGCCCCCGTGATGATCGCCCAGCGCTGCGTCTGGCGTCGCTCGTCCATCCACGAGGCACGGGCGCGCCCGCCGAACTTCGTGGCGAACGCGTCGGCGCGCGCGAGCAGCTCGGCGGTCGTGAGCGACGTCTCACCCGCGACACCGATCGGGACCCCCTCGTAGGCGCCAAAACGCTCGGTCGGCTCGAGCCCGAGCGCGGCGGCGAGGCGGGCATTGTTGCCGAGGAGCGGATGTGCGTCGAGCGGGAGGTGCGAGGCGTACACCGCCACGTCGTGCTGGATGAGTCGGTGCAGCCGCTCGTATACCTGACCGGTGATGCGCTGCGCACCGCCCCAGAACATCCCATGGTGCAGGATGAGGAAGTTGGCGTCGGCGGCGAGCACCGCGTCGATCGTGCGTCCGGAGAAGTCAACCGCGGCCGCGACCCGTCGCACGGGACCGCGATGATCCAGCTGCAGTCCGTTGAGCGCCCCTGGGTAGTCGGGAAAGGCGCGCGACTCCAGCAGTTCGTCGAGCCAGACGGCGATGTCGGCGGCGGAAGTCATCGTTAGGGGGTGGGCGGGAAAGGGCGCCCCGGTTCGATCTTGATCCTCCCCGCGGCGATCCCGGCCTTGACCGAGTCGACGGCGACGAGCACCGCAGGCGGGATCGCCGACTTCAGGGCCTCGTTGAGCTCGAGACGCACGGCATCGGCATTCGACCCCATCGGTACAACGCGCGGCACGAAGGTGCCGGCCGCAATGTCGCGCGCGACGGAAAGGAAGGCATGCGGAACGTCGACCACCACGCTCCCCACGACGACCTCAGGGGCGACGGCGTTCTGGTTGGAGTTGGACCCGAACACGTACGTCTTTCCCGATTCACGCGCCGCCTGAAAGACGCCGAGCCCCGCCGCATCGGCGTTCTGGAACAGGACATCCGCCTTGCGTGCGATCTGCGCGAGCGCCTGCTCCTTTCCTGCGCTCGCGTCTTCCCATGAGCCGATGTACGAGACGAGGACCTGCACATTCGGGTTCACGGCTTTGGCGCCGTCGGCGAAGGCCTTGAAGGAGTCCTTCACCGGTGGGAGCTCGGTGCCGCCGATGGCGCCGATGACGTTCGTCTTCGTCATCGCGCCGGCGATCATCCCGGCCATATAGGAAGGCTCCTCAAAGGCGAACCGAATGCCAGCCAGGTTTGGGCCGCTGGTGTTCCCCGACGTCGTCACGAAGATGGTCTTGGGGAACTCCGGGGCCACACGCCCTGCCGCGTCCTGGAACTCGAAGCCGTGGCCAAAGACGATGGTGTAGCCCTGGGCGCCGTAGAGCCTGAAGTTCTCCTCGAACTCGGCTGGCGTCTTGGTCTGAATGTGGCTGACAGCGGCGCCGAGCGAATCGCGGATGCGCATCAGTCCGGCGTAGGCGCTCCCGTTCCAGGACTGATCGGAGATCGGCCCGGGGGTCAGGAGGGCGACGCGCATGGTGGGCGCTGCCGTGGAGTCGGCGGTGGCGCCACCCTTCTCCCCCGATCCGCTGCATGCGGCGAGCGCGAGGGTGATCGCCGTGTGGACGACGATGTGGAGACGTGTGGAAAATCGCGACGCGCTCACAGCGAAAACCTCGGGAAGATGTTCGGTCCGTGGGAGATGTGCCGATGTAGAGAAACAGATGCTCCCCGGACGTACCCACGTTGGGCTACCGAGGGCGCCAACCCCCTTCCCTCCGTCGGGCTACCCCTCGGCGACCAGTCCCATGGCGGGTTGTCCGGCGGCCGGGGTGTGGCGGGCGATCGCGGCCGGGTCACCCATGCGCACGTTGCCGTTGATGGTGCCGCCTTCGTACACGACCATGCTCTTGGTAAGGATGTCGCCTTCCACGCTGGATGTTCCCTGAACTTCCACGCGTTCGCTCGCGACGACGTTCCCGACGACCGTGCCGCCGAGGATGGCATCCATGGCGTGGATGTCGCCGTGGATCGTGCCGCCCTTGCCGAGCAGGAGCTGCCGTGCGCCGCGTACCGACCCTTCGACGACGCCTTCGACCTTGATGACGCCGCTGCTCTCGATGTCGCCGACGACGCGCATGCCGCTGCCGATCACGGACATCGAGGATTCGGCGCTGCCGGAGTCAAGTCGGGTGGCCGGGCGATCGCCGGCGGTCTTGTTGAAGATGGCCATGGGAGGTGGTGCGGGCGTGGGGTCGCGGGAGTGAGGGAGGGACGGCCAGCGGGGGGGGGGCGAGCGCCGCGGCAGTCGTTAGGCGTCGTCGAGCGAGCGCCCGAGGATCGTCTCGAGCAGGCGATGGAGGTCGTCGGCCGAGTAGAAGCGAACGGAGATGTCGCCCTTCGACTCGCCTTCGACGGTGATGCGCACGTCGGTTTGGAGGTGCCGTCGCAGGAGTTCGGTGAGGCGACGCAACTCGGCCGACTGCGCGTCGCGCGGGCGGTCGGCGGCGGGGCGCCCGGTCTTGGGGCGCGCTGCATCGGCCGGGCGTGCCTCTTGGGCAATGCGCTCGGCTTCGCGCACGGAGAGTCCGCGCTCCACCACCTGCCGGGCCGTCTCGAGCATGAGGCGCTCGTTGGGCATGGCGAGCAGCGCGCGGGCATGGCCTAACGAGATCACCCCTTCGCGCAGGAGGCGCTTGATGCCCTCCGGCAGCTGCAACACGCGCAGCAGGTTGGCGACGGTCGAGCGATCCTTGCCGACGGCCTCGGCGACTTGCTGCTGCGTGAGGGCGAACTCCTCGATGAGGCGCTGGAAGCCGAGGGCCTCGTCGAGCGGGTTGAGGTCGGCGCGCTGGAGATTCTCGATGAGGGCGAGCGTGAGCATCTCGCGGTCGTCGAGTGTCTTCACGATGGCCGGGATCTCGCCCCAGCCCAGGCGGGTGGCGGCGCGAAAGCGCCGCTCGCCGGCGACGAGTTCAAAGCCCCCCTCGGCGCGTTCGCGCACGGTGACCGGCTGGAGCAATCCGCTGGCGCGGATGGAGTTTTCGAGGTCGGTGAGTTCCTCGGGCTTGAACTCGCGGCGGGGCTGGAACGGGTTGGGGCGAATGTCGGCGATCGGGATGGTGCGATAGGGCGTGGGCGCTGCAGGGGCAGTCTCGGAGGCGGCGACCGGGACCTGCGGGGCGCCCGCGGCGGCGATCAGGGCTTCGAGCCCTCGTCCAAGGCGACGCGGTTTTTCGGTCATGTTGCCGTCGAGGGCCATGTGGAAAGACGTCTGGAGTATCGAGAAGGGGAAATCTCGCTAAGCCTGGCGAGGCTTATCATCGGCGCCAGCGGAAACATGCGTTCCCAGTCGCTGTATAACCTCTTTTGCAGCACTGAGATAGGCGACTGCGCCGACGGATCCGACATCGTAGACGATGATTGGCTTACCGAAGCTCGGGGCTTCGGCGAGGCGAACGTTTCTAGGGATGACGGCGTCGAAGACCTTCGGGCCAAAGTACGCTCGGGCGTCGCCGGCAACCTGGCGCGAGAGGTTCAGGCGGGCGTCATACATCGTGAGCAGGACGCCGTCGACGACAAGGAGCTCGTTGAGGGCGCGCTGTACGAGTTGGATGGTGTTGAGGAGTTGGCTCAACCCCTCGAGCGCGAAGTACTCGCACTGGAGTGGAATGAGGACCCCGTTCGCGGTCGCCAGCATGTTGACCGTGATCAGCCCCAGCGACGGGGGACAATCGATGAGGACGAAGTCGTAGTCGTCGCGGACTTGGTCCAGCGCACGTCGCATGGCGTGCTCGCGATGCTCGACATCCACGAGTTCGATTTCAGCTGCCGCGAGATCCGCGGTGGCAGGCATGAGATCGAGGGAGCGGAACTGGACTGAGCGAATGATGGCGTCGCGTGTGGGAGCGAGGGCCAGCAGTGCATCGTACGTGGTGCGCTTGATCTCGCCTCTGTCGACGCCGAGTCCGCTGGTCGCGTTCCCCTGCGGATCCGCGTCGATGAGCAGTGTTCGCTGTTCGGCTGCGGCGAGCGCTGCTGCCAGGTTCACAGCGGTGGTAGTCTTGCCGACGCCTCCCTTCTGGTTTGCGACGGCGATGATTCTTGCCACGAGTGCGATGCCGGGGATTGGCGTGGTGGGAGTGCGAGGGGGCGGAATATCGCCTCGACCGCGGGATGGTGCCAGCGGTTTCACGTGAAACATCCGCCACCTCGGGGCTCAACAGGCGGGCTAGGCGGAAGGCAGATCCGACGGCGCACCGCTCAGACTGAACGTGGGCACGTTTCACGTGAAACGCGCGCGGGAGATACCCACAGAGCACCGTACTGTGAAAGCGAGACTTACGGGATCTGTCCACACGCCGAAAACGGGCGCAGGTATGTGAGGAGCGCAGATACCCTCAGGCACGAAGGGCCCGCGCACCTCGCGCGGGCCCTTCCCTCCTTCAGGCCAGAAGTTCGCCGAATTCGGCGATCGGCCCCTCTTTGGCCACTCGAATCGGGACGCCTCTCCCGACGCTCGGACAGCGCCTAGCGCGCCGGTACGAAGGTCCAGCGCGTGGTCACACTTACCGTCACCTTCTGCTCTCCCACCGCAACCGGCGTCTCCGCCCCTTCGGCTACCGCCATGGCCGCCATTCGCACGTTCGAATCGAACATCGGACGGGGGCCTCCAGCATCATTCGCCGAGATCTCGATTGGCGTGCCGAGTGACCCTCCCGCGGCACGGGCCATCACTTCCGCATCTGCCTTGGCTCGCGACACCGCACTTTCCAGCGCCGTGCGCCGAATGGCTTCGTACTTCGTCGAATAGTAGCGGAGCCCCCCAACGGCGTTCGCGCCGGCGCCCAGTGCGACATCGATGTACGTCCCGACCTGACCGATCTTCTGCACGTCCACGACAACGGAGTTGCGGGCGATGTATCCCACCACCTGTCGCTGGCCGTTGTCGTAACGCTCGTCAGGGCCTACCGAGTAGCCCGACGTCGTCATGTGCTCAGCCAGGACCCCCTTTGCCCGGAGCGCCGCAATCACGGCCGTTTGAATGCGCGCGTTCTCGGCCCCCGCGCCGGCAGCCGTGGGCGCACGCGTCTCGACCGAGAGGTAGATCATCCCTCGATCGGGAATGATGGTCGCCTCGCCAACGCCAGACGCGATGATCTGGGGAGGAGCCTGTGGTGACGACTGTGCGGTGCTGCTCAACGGAGTCATTGCCAATGCGATAGCAGAGAGGGTGGGCACGGCGGCCAGAACGCGGAAACGGCGGAGAAGAGTCATAATTAGTGCCTATGTGATACTAAATGGGTCGACGCAACCGTACGGTTCGATCGGTCTGGCGTCACCCTATGGTACAATGATCTGTAAGCAACGGTCCGAAGTCGCGCCGAGGTCTTCCGTACGAGGGATGGATGGGTGGGTGCGTCTCGCCTGCCGTCGTTTGGTGCGACGTGTCGTGTGGACGGCCGGGATTCCGTCAGGTGCAATCCAGCGACCCGCGCCGAAGCACGCGCACGGCTAGTCCCGTCCGGAGCCCAGGCCCGAGGGGACGCCGCCAAGTGGTGTCGCGGACTGCCAGTCGTTGGCCAACGAGTCCGGCCGCAGGCGCTCGAGCACGAACTCGGCGCCGATCTCGCTGGACGCGGGACGCAGCAGGTAGAGCGGGCGCCCCGGGTACTGCTTGATGAGCAGCGTGTCACGCGCGTGGAGGTCGCGCGCGAAGACGTTGCTCCTGGACGGATACGCGAGCGTCGACGTGGCCAGCGTGAAGCCGGCGCGATCCTCGACAAGGCGCTTGGCGCAGTCGTCCGAGTATGTGCTTCCCGGGAGGCCACGCAGCCACTTGTCGGGAGAGAGAATGCCGGTCTGCAAGCGGGCAGAATCGCCGGCCATGGCTTGCAACTGACGGTAGGCGTCCTGGTCGCGCACGTTCGATCGTTCGAGCTCACGTAGTGCCCCGTCGAGGACGCAGGCATCGACCGCGCGGTAGATCGACTCGGTCTGGCTGCGCGTGACTCCGAGGGCCCACATGCGGGCGATCATCTGGGCCCCCCACGCTTCGCGGACGAAGACGATCGCGTTACGCACCCCCTGTCGTTCCGCGAGCGCATCAAAGTCGACGCGCATCGGGAGGAAGCCGCTCTTGTACTGGAGCGCCCGGTACGGGACGCTCATGAACGCGGCGATGACGAGGGCGCTGAGCGTCGCGAAGCCGACGCCACGATGCAGCAGTTCGCGCGAGGGAAAGCGCTCACGCAGTGCCGACGGCAAGCGCGCGCTCCACAGGACCAGCGCCGGGACGAGCAGAACGAAGTAGCGCGGTCCGAGATAGATGCCGTCGCCCCAGTAGGCGAAGTAGAGCGTGATCACGACGGCGCCGGTCGCCAGCAGGTATCGATCGAAGCGCTGCACCCGCGGGATGGCGAGCAGGGCAGCGATGGGGACGAGGAGCGACGGTCCCGGGAGCTCGAAGAGGTTGGTCTGAAGGCGCAGGAAATAGAGGTTGATGAGCTCAAGTCCGCGCGCCGGGGTGTGAGGCGCTCCCCAAGGCGATTCGTGAAAGCCGAGTCCGTGGCTCTTTCCCCAGAGCAGCTCGAAGGGGAAGGTGAGGGGATGCCCGGTCAGCTGCCGGTTGTACCAGAGCACTCCGAGCAGCGGGATGGCGATCGCGACTCCGGCGGCGAGCAGCTCGGGGAGGCGCGAGGGCCGCTTGACGGTGCGCCACAGCATCCAGATCCCGGCGGGGACGGCGAAGGAGATCGCGTCCATCGGGCGCATGGAGGCTGGGAGGCCAAGCATGAAGCCAGCGAGTGCGGCCCACCCGATGTGGGTCGCTTCGTCCTCGGTCTGCCGCACGAGCGCATACATCGCGACGAGCAGGCAGGTCATCACCGGCACGTGATTCATGTACGAGCCGGAGAGGAAGACGACAAAGGGAGAGAACGCAAAGAGCAGGGTGGCGGCCAACGACACGGCCGGTCGCGTTTCGATGCGACGCGCGAGCCCCCAGAAGACGACGGCTGAGGTGGCGCCGAGGAGTGGGTGGGTGAGCCAGGGGACGCCGAGGAGGATCCCCGGAAGGAGGACCAGCGGCCCCCCCGGCGGGAAGTGCGTGAAGTACTTCCCGCCGAAGTCGATCACGTGCAACGCGCTGAAGAACTCCGGATGACGCGGTGGATCGATCCAGAGCTTCCCCTGCGCGAAGATGCGCGCGTTGAGAAACGTGTCGATCTCGTCGATGAGGAGCGGGCGCCCGGAGAGAACCCAGAGCGCGGCGAAGAGGTAGACACCGAGTGCGACGCCAAAGAGCAGGACACCGGTGCGTGCCGGCCGAGCGTGGGCGACGCGCACGACGCCGGCGAAGAAGCCGGGACGCCAGAGTGGTGCGCGCCGCGAGAGAATGGTCAGGACGGCGGCACACCCGGCAACGATGAGCAGGCCGTTGAGCCACTCACCCATGAAGTGGCCGTAGTTCTCGAAGGCATGCCCGCCCTCGATCCAGTTGGCAAACGGGACGAAGCCGAGAATCGCCATGACCAGCGCCGCGAGTCGCATCGCGGCAATCGCCAGTTGGGGGCGCCCGCGCGGGCGCGACGACGGGGAGGGCGAGTGGTCTGCAGGCATGAGGGAGATGGGTGCCCGCGACCCGGGCTTCACGTCACGCGGCGCGATGGGTGCGCCACCCTCAGGACGCGCTGTCGGCCTTCCCCGCAACGCGGCGGTGGCGCTCCACTTCGAGCACGAGATTCTGCAGGTCGTTGGGGGAGACGCCAGGGATGCGCGAGGCCTGTGCAAGCGAACGAGGGCGCTGCATGGCGAGCTTCTGCCGTGCCTCGAACGAGACCGATTGCATGGACTCGTAAGGCAAGTCGAGTTCGAGGGCGAAGTGCCCCATGCGGCGCATCTTGTCGGCCTGCACGCGCTCGCGCTCGAAGTAGCCGGCGTACTTGATCTGCAACTCCGTCGTGACGACGGCGTCGAGGGCGATGTCGCCGCCCACTCCAGTGAGCGCGAAGAGATCGCGGAGCTGCACGTCCTGCCGGCGCGCGAGCTCGACGACCTTGAGGGAGTGCGCGATGGGGCTGCCCCCCGTTCCGGCGAGGTGCGGATTCGCCTGCTCCGGGCGAATGCTGGTCGCGGTGGCGAGGCGCATGGCGCGGTCCTCGTCGTCGAGGCGCCGCGCGACAATCGCCGCCTCTCCTTCTGTGAAGAGGGCGCGCTCGAGGGCTATTGGCGCGAGGCGCCTGAGGGCGTTGTCCTGTCGCACCGTGAGCCGGAACTCGGAACGCGACGTGAAGAGCCGGTACGGCTCGTCCACACCCCGGTGGACGAGGTCGTCGACGAGGACGCCGATGTAGGATGTCTCGCGCCCGAGGTAGAGCGGTTCCCTGCCGGTGGCCGCGAAGGCGGCGTTGAGGCCGGCGACGACTCCTTGACCAGCCGCCTCCTCGTAGCCCGTGGTGCCGTTGATCTGCCCGGCGAAATAGAGTCCGGCGACGGCGCGCACCTGCAGCGAGGCATCGAGCTGCGTCGGCGGGAAATAGTCGTACTCGATCGCGTAGCCTGCGCGGGTCATGCGCACGTTCTCAAGCCCAGGAATCGTGCGCAGGACCTCGAGCTGGACCGGGGCGGGGAGCGAGGTCGACATCCCGTTGACGTAGAGCTCGGCGGTGTCGTGCCCTTCGGGCTCCAAGAAGACCTGGTGTCGCTCGGCGGCAGGGAATCGGACGATCTTGTCTTCGACCGACGGACAATAGCGCGGGCCTCGCGACGCGATAGCGCCGCCGTACATCGCCGACTTCGCGATGTTCTCTTCTACGATCTTCTTGCCAGCATCGCCGAGGTACGTAATCCAGCAATCGAGCTGCTCAGGGTGTCTTGTGCCGCTGTTGTGGCGCCTAGGCGTCTCCCAGAAGTGAGACCATGAGTAGTCGAAAAGTTCGACTTCACTTCCCTGCCGTTCGAGCGAATGGATGCTGACGCTGCGGCCGTCGATGCGCGGCGGGGTCCCTGTCTTGAATCGCCCGACCTCGAGTCCCGACCGCTCGAGCTGCTCGGCCAGATGCAGGGCGGCCCCTTCGCCCGCGCGGCCGCCGGAGATCCTCGTCTCCGTCCCGATATGGATCCGGCCGCGCAGGAAGGTCCCGGCCGTGATGACGATGGCGCGGGCGCCAAATCGGCGCCCTTCGAGTGTCTCGACCCCGTAGACGGTTCGCCCGGCATCGTCCATCAGGAGGCGCGCGACCGTCCCCTGAATGGTCTGCAGCCCCGGATGCTGCTCGATGAGGGAGCGAACGGCCCGACGATACAGGCCTCGGTCGCACTGGGCGCGTGGGGCCCAGACGGCGGCCCCCTTTCCGCGATTGAGCATGCGGAACTGGAGCATGGCGAGGTCGGTGGCCCGGGCCATGATCCCGCCGAGTGCGTCGACTTCGCGAACCACCGTCCCCTTCGCCACGCCGCCGATGGCGGGGTTGCACGACATCTGGCCAATCGTCTCGAGCGCGCTCGTAATGAGCGCGACGCTGGCACCGGCACGGGTGGCGGCGACCGCGGCCTCGGTTCCGGCGTGGCCGGCCCCGACGACGATGACATCGAAATCCTGCTCGTGAGCGGACATACCGTGATGAAGCTAATCCTGCCTCCCGCTTACACCCACCGGGATGCGGAGTTAGAGTGCCGAGCGATCCGGACGTCGCATCGATCCCATGCGATTGCCGCGCAGTGTGTGAGCGCGCGCGTCTGCGTGCGTGTCCTTGCGTGTACGCGCGCCAGTGGGCGCGCCGCCTGAACCAGACCTTCAGCCGATTGCCCCGATGCCGCTCTATCTCCCCGCTGGCCATCCGGCCCTGATCATTCGCAAGGACGCGTTCGAGCGGAGCGGGTTGACCCGCGCGGCGATCGACGAGCGGCTTGGGCTGACCGCCGACGAGTTTCGCGTGGAAGGGGCGCTGGTGTGCATCGGTCCCATCCCGGAGGACGATGCGATGCAGGACCTGATCGCCGACCTTGAAGACGCCGGACTGACGTACTTCGAGGACTTCTTCGAACTCACCGGCAACTGGCCCGATTGGCTCGACGTACACGTGATGGCGCGTCGCGAGGGGCCACCATCGTAAGGCGCTCGGCGTGTGCGGCCGAGTGGCACGGGATGGGGGACGTGCCTAACGCTTCCCGGTGAACTGTCGCGAGGGGGTCGGTTCGGAGAGCGGCCCCCGGCGCAGCAGGCCGTGCCACCCGCAGGTGATGCACCAACTCTTCCGGAACCAGGGGAGGATGCGATCGAAGAGCACCGACTCCACGCGTAGCGTGGGGTGATCGCAGTTGGGGCAGCGGTCGCCGCGCGGCAGGATGAAGAGGAACGCCACGGTCGCGACGACGAACCGAAGGACGACGAGTCCTCCGAAGATCGCGACAAAGAGCAGGGCGTCACTCATCGGCACATCACGAGAGGAGAAGTCGAGGGGAAGCGCGCGACCGGCGCCACCTATCCTAACGTCCGAAGGGAGAACCCTCCATAGCGCTGCGTGCCTGCGTGCCGGCCATGGCAAGCTGGGCCGCGGCGAATTCAGGGATGCGGCGCTCCATGTAGTACGTGACACGTGCCGGGCTTCGCCCTTCGACGAAACCGACGTGGCCGCCACGCGCGGGGAACTCGAGGTGGAGCGCGGGGTTGCCGGCGGCGATCCGGGCCACGTCGTCGAGGACATCCGGGGGATGGAAGGGATCGTCCCGGGCGCTCAGGAGGAGTGTGGGGACGCGGATGTCCCGGAGGTACCGGATCGACGAGGAGCGATAGTAGTAATCGGCGGCGTCGCGAAAGCCGTGGACGACCGAGGTGAAGGCATCGTCGAACGACCAGAGCGAGCGGGCGGCGAGGACGCGTGCCGGGTCGGCGATGCCGGGGTGCTGGCGAATCTTCTCGACGGCCTTGCTCCGGAGCGACTTGAGGAAGTTCCAGGCGTAGACGCGCGAGAGGCCGCGGTCGATCTGCGCGCAGGAGCGCGCGAGGTCGAAGGGGGCCGAGACGGCGACGGCGGCCTGCACGCGTCCCACCGCGTCGCGCCCTTGCTCGCCCAGCCACTTGAGGAGGACGTTCGCGCCTAACGACACGCCGGCCAGGATGAGCGGCGTGCCCGGGCGCTCATCGAGGAGGCGCCCGACGACGTGCGCGAGGTCGGTGGTCTCGCCCGAGTGGTAGGAGCGTGGCGCGCGATTGAGTTCGCCGTTGCAGCTCCTGAACAGGAGGAGATTGGCCTGCCACCCGGCGCGTTGCGCCTCGCGGAGTGTCCCGGCGGCATAGTGCGATCGCATCGATCCCTCGAGCCCGTGGAGCAGCAGGAAGGTCGGGGCGGTTGGGGGAGCGGCAAGGCGCATCAGGTCGAGCACGTCGCCGTCCGGGGTGTCCCATCGCTCGATGCGCGCATCCAACGGCGGCGGCGTGCGGAAGAACTTCCCCCACATCGTGCTCGCGTGGGGGTTGGTGAGCCACCACGCCGGGCGAAAGGCGGAGTCCGAGGCGGGGACGGGGAGTGGACGGAACGGCGACGACACAGCGAGGTTTGGCGAGCGCGATGAAGAGCGAAGCAGCGAGGGACGGCCTTTCCCGTGATCCGCCGCGGGTCCCCTTTGGGGCGACCCATCAGGGACGATGTCGAGTACAGGCGCCGCCATCCGTCAATCGGAGTGAAGGCGATCGCATGGTGCGGTCGTTCCCACCGTCATCCATAGAGGACCCGATGGCCAAGTATATCCTGCTCCTGCACGAGAACCCGGCGAACTACACCGACCTGGGCCCCGCCGACATGCAGGCGATGATCGAACGCTACTCCGCGTGGGGGCGCTCGATTGCCGAGGCCGGGAAGATGCACTCCGGCATGAAGCTGGGGGACAACGGCGGCTGGCACATGCGCCGCGGCGGTTCCGGGATTGCCGTCACCGATGGACCGTACGCCGAGGCGAAGGATGTGGTGGGCGGCTTCTACGTGATCGAGGCGGCCGACGATGCCGAGGCGCAGTCGATCGCTGGCGGGTGTCCGCACCTGGAGCGCGGGTGGATCGAGATTCGCCCCATCGATATCGGGTGAGCGAGGTGCGCACCGGCCCGACCGAGGGAGAGGCAGCTGGCGGCGACGATTCGGTTCAGTTGCTCGTCGCCAACCTCTTTCGCCGGTCGGCCGGTGCAATCGTGGCGGGGCTCGCGAGGCGCTACGGACTGGAGCAGTTGGCGATGGTCGAGGACGCGGTGCAGGACGCCCTCCTCGAGGCACTGCGTCGTTGGCCGTTCGAGGGGGTGCCGCGCGAACCGGCGGCGTGGCTGCGCACCGTGGCGGAGCGAAAGGCGCTCGATGTGCTGCGCCGTGGCGCGGTGCTGGAGCGAAAGCTGGCGGTCGCGATGGATCCGGACGACACGGCCGATGCGGACCGTGTTCGCGGGGACGACGCGGGCCTCTTCGATGATGACGTACTGGGGATGCTGTTCGCGTGTTGCACGCCGGCGCTGGAGCGCGAGGCCGCGGTGGCCCTCACACTATCGGTGGTGGCCGGCTTCACGGCGCGAGAAGTAGCGCAGGCCTTTCTCGTGAGCGAGGCGACGATGGCGCAGCGCCTGGTGCGTGCCAAGCGTCGGCTGCGGGAGAGCGGCGCGCGCGTCGTGATTCCCACTGATGCCGAGGAACTGGCGACGCGTCTTCCGCGCGTGCTCGGCGTCGTCTACCTGATGTTCAACGAGGGGTACGACGCCACCGAAGGGGACGCGCTGGTGCGCGAAGACCTCTGCGGCGAGGCGACGCGGCTGGCGCTGCTGTTGGCCGATCATCCGGCGACGACCACCCCGGAGGTCCACGCGTTGGCGGCGCTACTGCTGTTCCAGCTGGCGCGGCTGTCCTCACGGACGGAGGGGGATGGAGCGCCGGTCCTGCTCGAATCGCAGGATCGCACGCGCTGGGACCGCAGGTTGATTGCGGAGGGCTTTCGGCAGTTGGAGAAGGCGGGGCGCGGCGATCGACTGACCTCGCTGCACCTGCAGGCGGAGATCGCGTCGCGGCACTTGCTGGCGGTCCAGTTCGACCAGACCGACTGGGATGGGCTGCTGCGGGCGTACGACCTCTTGCTGGAGTGCGAGCCGACGCTGGTGGTGCGCGTGAATCGCGCGGTGGTGGTGGGGCAGCGGTTCGGCGCCGCCGCCGCATTGCTGGCGCTGGAGGAGGCGTCGCGCGACCCGGCGGCGAGTGGCTATCGCTGGTTCTTCGCGGTGCGTGGGCACTTCCGCGCCAAGGCGGGGGATGCGGAGGGGGGGCGACAGGATCTGCGGCGTGCGTCGGCACTCACGCGCAGCACGCCGTTGGTACGCTGGCTGGAGGAGCGCCACGCGGCCCTGTTAGACTCCTCTGCATGATGGAAGTGCAAATATTCGGCACCAAGAAGAGTGCGGACACCCGAAAGGCACTGCGGTTCTTCGCCGAGCGACGTATCCGGACCCATTTCGTCGATCTGAACGAACGGGGGGCGTCGCTGGGGGAGTTGAAGCGCTTTGCGCAGAAATTCGGGGTTGAGGCCCTCCTCGACCGGGAGTCGAAACGCTTCCAGGAGCTCGGCTTAGGGGTTGCGCGCTATTCGGACGACCGCTGGCTGGAGAAGCTGGTCGACGAGCCCATGATGCTGCGCGTCCCGCTCACGCGCTGTCAGCACAAGCTCACGATCGGGCTGGCCGAGTCCGCGTGGAAGGAATGGACGGCATGACCCAGTTCTCGTTCAACGGAATTGGTGTCTCGTTCGGCGCGACGACGATCCTGCGCGACGTCACGTTCACGGTCGCGGCGGGGGAGAAGTGGGGGGTGATCGGGCGAAACGGGTCGGGGAAGACGACGCTCTTCCGGATGCTCACCGGCGAGCAGAGCCCGTCGACGGGGACGATCGCCAAGACGCCGAACCTGCGCTTCGCCGTCCTGGACCAGCACCGCGAGTTTGCCGGGGTCACCACGGTGTGGGGGGCTGTGGCCGATGCCTTCCGCGACCTGATCGACCTGGAGGCCGACCTGGCGCGGCAGGCCGATGCGTTGGCGCACGCGGGTGAGCAGGTCACCGAGCAACAGCTCAAGCGATATGCGCTGGACCTGGAGCGATTCGAACACGAGGGGGGGTACAGCTACATCACGCGCGTGGACACCGTCCTCACGGGGTTGGGGTTCGACCCGGAGCAGGCGCGTCACGAAGCGTTGTCGCACCTGAGCGGCGGCGAGCGCGGACGGGTGGCGCTCGCGCGGCAGCTGGTGATCCCCGCCGACGTGATGCTGCTCGACGAGCCGACCAACCACCTGGATCTCGAGACGACGCGCTGGCTCGAGGAGTACCTGCGCAACACGAACGAGACGGTCCTGGTGATCTCGCACGACCGCGCCTTCCTGGACCGCGTGGTCGACCACGTGTTGCACCTGGAGGACCTGTCGGCGGTGCCGTACGACGGCGGCTACGCGCACTTCGTGCGACAGCGCGAGGAGCGCCGGCTGTCGTTGCAGCGGGCCTTTGACAAACAGTCGAAAGCGATTTCCCGGGAAGAGGACTTCATCCGGCGCAACATCGCCGGGACGAACTCCAAGCAGGCCAAGGGGCGTCGCAAGCGCCTGGATTGGTTGCCGCGCCTGAGCCCACCGCCCGACGACGAAGGCGCCATGGCGGTGCGCTTCGCGTCCGGAGAGCGCGGGGGCGACCAGGTGGCGATCTTCGAGCATGCGACGGTGAAGATCGGCGATCGCGTGCTGCTCCAGGACTTCACCGGGTGGGTACGTCGCGGCGACGTGGTGGGGCTCATCGGGCCGAACGGGGCGGGGAAGACGACGCTCCTCAAGGCGCTGTTCGGCGAGCGACAACTCGCCTCGGGCGAGATTCGCATGGGGGGCGGGATCCAGGCGACGATGTACCGCCAGGACTTCGCCAACGTGCCGCGCCACAAGACGCTGTATGACATCATTGGCGACCTGCGCCCCATGTGGGAGCGCGGGGCCATCCAGGGACACTTGGGGATGGTGCAGTTTTCCGGCGACGAGGTCATGCGCTCGGCGTCGTCGCTGTCGGGGGGGGAGTTGGCGCGCGTGGCGTTGGCGATGATGATGCTCGAGGGGGCCAACCTCCTCGTCTTCGACGAGCCAACGAACCACCTGGACGTCGAATCGATCGAGCAGCTCGAAGATGCGATCGAGCGCTTCGCCGGGACGGTGGTGCTGGTGAGCCACGACCGGGAGCTGCTGCGCAAGCTGGTGACGCGGGTGTGGGAACTCCGGGACGGGAAGATCCGCGCCTTCGACGGCGACTTTGCCGAGTTCGAGGAGGCGCGGGAACGCGAGGAGCAGGATCGTGCCGCGCGTGTGGCAGCGGCGGCGGCCGAGCGCCGTGCGCAGGAGAAGATCGAAGCCAAGAAGCGAACCGAGAGCGACTCGAAGCAGCGGGGCAATGCGCGCGACATCCGCCGCAACGCTGAGCGGGCCGAAGGTCGGGTCACGGAGCTGGAGCAGAAGGTGGCCGAGCTCGACGCCGCGCTCGCCGATCAGGAGCTGTACTCGCGCCCGAATGGGCGCGCGCACGCCACTGCCCTTTCGCGAGAACTTGCCGAAGTGAAGGCGTCGCTGGCCGACGCGATGGCGACCTGGGAAGCCGCGCTGGTCGCGGCCGAAGCGCTGGATGCCACGTGAGCGGCGGACGTCGACTCCGTCAAGAAACCCACGGGACGCGCGTCGGACGCACGCCGACCCGACGCTGACCTAACTCGATTCAACCAGGGGTATTCCCATCAATCCCGAACTCTGGGCGTGGGGCGGCTTTCTCGCCTTTGTCCTGCTCGTCCTTGCCATCGACCTCGGGGTCCTCAACAAGAAGGCCCATGTCGTGACCATCCGGGAGGCGCTCCGCTTCACTGCGGTGGTGGCCTTCCTGGCGGTGTGCTTCGGAGGGCTCGTCTACGGGCTGTACGAGCACCACTGGCTGGGGCTCGGCCTGCAGGTGGACAAGCTCGATGGCGTGATGAACGACGGGCGTCTGGCGGCGGTGAAGTTCTTCACGGGCTACGTGATCGAGCTGTCGCTCTCGGCGGACAACGTCTTCGTCATCGCCATGATCTTCCAGTACATGCGGGTGCCGCCGCTGTACCAGCATCGCGTGCTGTTCTGGGGGATTCTCGGTGCGCTGGTGATGCGCGGGGCGATGATCCTGTTGGGCGCGTCGCTCATCGCGCGCTACCACTGGATCCTCTACCTCTTCGGCGTCTTTCTTGTCTACACGGCGATCAAGATGCTGGTGACGCGCGAGGAGGAACACGAAGGGGACGCGCCGGCCGACGGTGTCGTCCTGCGGCTGCTGCGCCGCGCCTTCCCGATCACCCCGACGTACCACGAGCAGCACTTCGCCATTCAGCAGGACGGGCGGTGGGTGCTCACACCGTTGGCGGTGGCGCTGGTGCTGGTGGAGACGACGGACCTGATCTTCGCCGTCGACTCGATTCCGGCGATCTTTGCCATCACGACCGACCCGTTCCTCGTCTTCACAAGCAACGTCTTCGCCATCCTTGGCCTTCGGTCGCTGTACTTCGCGCTGGCCGGGGCGATCGAGAAGTTCCGCTACCTCAAGGTGTCGCTGGCGGCCATCCTCGGGCTGGTGGGGGTGAAGATGTTGGTGGCCGACCTGCTCAAGGACTACCTCGGGCCGAACTTCAACTTCTGGCTGCTGGGGATGGTGGCGGCGATTCTCGCGGCGGGGGTCATTGCGTCGTGGGCGCGCGCGCGGCGGGACGCGGACGCTCGGCACGACATGCCGTCGGACTAGCGGCCACCGTACGACGGGTCGTCCGCGCACCGGCGACCCGTCGTGCGATGGCGTGTCGCCTGCCGATATCGCCTTCCGATGTCGCCCCGGGGGCGCATCCGAGCGGCGTTGCACCTGGTCAGGGTTGCACCTGCGCGCCCAACGCGAGGAAGTCGACGGCCACGCTGGACATGAGGCGCACGCCGACGCGAAGCGCCTGCTCGTCGGCGAAGAAGAGCGGCGAGTGGTTGGCGGCGACGGTGCGCGGGTCCTTGCCGGCGGGGGTGACGCCGAGCGAGAAGAAGAAGCCGGGGACCTTCTCCAGATAGCGCGAGAAGTCCTCGCCCGCGGTGCCGGGGCGCGACTCGACGGTCTTGTCGGCGCCGACCACGCGCTGCAGCGACGGGAGCATGCGCCGGGCGAGCGCCGTGGTATTCACGGTCACGGGGTAGCCGAGTTCGATCTTCACATCGGCGGTGGCGCCGGCGCTCTGGGCAATCATCTCGGCGGTGCGCGTGAGGCGCTGGTGGATCTCGGTGCGCATCTGCGGGTCGAGGGTGCGCACGGTCCCGATCATCCAGGCGCTGTCGGGGATGATGTTCTCGCGCAGGCCGGAATGGAACGCGCCAACGGTGAGGATGGCTGGCGCCGTGGTGAGGTCGGACTGGCGGCTAATGATCGTCTGCAGGCCGAGTACGATCTGCGAGCCGACGACGATGGGGTCGACTCCGGCCGCCGGGTAGGCGCCGTGGGTCTGCTTGCCGTGGACGACGATGCGAAAGATGTCACCGGCGGCCGCGGTGGCGCCGCCGCGCCAGGAGACGCTGCCTAACGGCCCGGGGCCGACGTGCAGCCCGAAGATGGCGTCGACCTTGGGATTCTCGAGGACGCCAGCCTCGATCATGGGTCCGGCCCCGCCCACCGGCGGCGCTTCCTCGGCGGGCTGGAAGATGAACTTCACCGTGCCCGGTACGGATGCCTTCATCCCGGCGAGAACCTCGGCGGTCCCCATGAGGATGGCGACGTGGTTGTCGTGTCCACAGGCGTGCATGACGCCGGTCTCCTGCCCATTGTAGACCGCGCGCACGGTGCTCTTGAACGGGAGGTCGACGAGTTCGGTGACCGGGAGGGCGTCCATGTCGGCGCGGAGCGCCACCACCGGCCCCGGCTTTCCGCCGCGCAGCACCCCCACGACTCCGTTCCCGCCAACGCCGGTCTGCACCTCGAGCCCCAGCGCCTTGAGGTGATCGGCGACGAGCTTGGCGGTCCGCACCTCCTGAAAGGAGAGTTCGGGGTGCTGGTGAATGTCCCGGCGCCAGGCGACGACCTTGGTCTCGATCTCCCCGGCGTGGTTGTCGATCGCGGTATGGAGCGCCTGGAGGGCGGGCGTCTGGGCGCTGAGTGGTGTGGAGAGCGCAACGAACGGTGCGGCGAGGGCGATGGCGGCGGTGGCGTACTGGGCGAGGCGAAGCGAACGGAGCATGCGGGACTCTCGGGTGGATGGACTGCTGGTCTCCCCGAAGAATGCCGAGAGGTGGCGGTGCGCGCGAGCGGTGCCGCGCACGGCCTTGGGCACGGTGCGAGGCCGAGCGACACATGGCGGGCGGCCGGAACTTGGGCTATGCACTCTCCGTATCTCTGCGCAGTTCTCCCATCCCACACGCCGATGCTCGCATTCCTCGTCGTGGCCCAGCTTGCTGTGGCCGATTCCCTCTACCCGTCGGCTGCCGTTCGGGCGCTGGTCGAGGAGGCCTCGCGCATCAACCGACGCGTTCCGCCGACGTTGGCTGGGTACCGCGCGACGGCCGAGAGCGAGATCGCGATCGTGGCGCGCCGGAGCGAGGGGAACGAGGGGGCGGTCTCGATCGAGCAGACGCAGAACGAGGTGACGTGGGAGCGCACCGGGACGTTCGAACAGCGGGTCGTCGGCTACCGCGCGCAATCGGTCGGGCTGCAGTTCTCGGCGCTCTCGTTTTTCCGGCAGGCGTGGACGGTGCCGGTGCTGTATGGCAACCGGCTGACGCTCCTGTTCGGGCGCGACACCAGCGTCGCCGGGCGCGCGCGTCGTCGCCAGGAGCAACGCCTGGTCGCGGTGCATCCGCTGGCCGAGGATCGCGACCGGGTGTACCGCTTCTCAGGCGGCGACACGCTCGTCACGCTCCGCGTGGACGGGCGAGAAATCCCGATCGTTCGCCTCGTGGCCGAACCGCGCGCCGACGCCCCGGATAACACGGTCGCCTTTCGCGGAGAGCTCGATCTCGACGTCTCCCGCCATGTGCTGGTGCGCATGCGAGGATACTTCGTGCGCAAGGCGCCGCCACCATCGCTCCTGGTCAAGGCGCTGTCGTTCGGCGGGTTCGAGGCGGTGGCGTTCGTCGAGCTGGAGAACGGGGAGATCGACGGAAAGTACTGGCTGCCGACCTACCAACGATTCGAAGCGCAGGCGGCGATGACCTCGGCCACCGAATCGCGCTCCATCTTCCGCATCATCAGTCGCTTTCGCGATCACCGTGTCACGGACCGCGTCGTGGACTCGCTCGTGGTCACCGAAGTCGACTCGATCAGCTCGCAGCCGTTCGCCCTCACCTTCGCGCCGCGTGACAGCCTCGCACGAGTCGGGGGGTGGCGGAGTGAGTTAGGGGCGACGACGAGCGCCGTTCACAGCGACGACTTCAACGACATCGGCCCCGACATCTGGCGCTCGACCGGCGTGCCGCGCTTTGGCTGGCGGGTGCAACGCGTGGCCGACGCGGTGCATGTGAACCGCATCGAGGGGCTCTACACCGGTTACGGCGCCGAGTGGCGACTTCGCGACGCCGTTCCAGGGCTCACGCTACGGGCCAACGCCGGATGGGCATGGAGCGAGTCGACGTTGCGGGGGCGTGCCGGCGCTGAATGGAAGCGGGGACGCTCGACCTACATCGCGCGCGCCGGGCGCACGCTCGACATCACCAACGACTTCCGCAGCACGTTCGACAGCGGGAGCGTGATCGGGGCGGCGTTCGGCAGCGACAACTACGACTATGTCGATCGTCGCGTGGCAGCGGCGGGGGTGTGGCGACGGTTCGGGAAGGGGCGCGCCGTCTTCCTGCGCCTCGAAACGGGGCCGGCCAGCGACCACATGGCGAAGCGCACGCTCTCGCAGGGGCTCTTTCGCCGCGACTCCGCCTTTCGCGAGAACCGCGGGGTGCGCGAGGGGACGTACTGGCGGCACTGGGCCTCGCTGGAGTGGAACCCGGACGTGAGCGCTGAGTTCGTGCGCACCGGGGTGGGGGCCTTCGCGAGCGCCGAGGTGGCGCAGGGGGAGTTGCGCTACACCCGGCTCGAGGGGCGCGTGATGGCGCGCCGCAATGCGGGCCCGTTGACCTTGGCGGCGCGCGGCGATGTGGGGACGCTGCTGGGGAGCGCGCCGCCACCGCAGCAGCTCTTCGAGCTGGGCAACAACCAGAACCTGGCCGGCTACGACTACAAGGAGTTTGCCGGCACCGATGCGGCGGTGGTGCGGGCGCTGGTGATGTACCGGCTTGGCGCGCTGCGAGCGCCCATTCGCGTCGGGCGCTGGTTCGTCCCGGCGCCGTCGCCGGCGCTGTCGGCGGGGGTGCAGAGCGGGTGGACGCAGGTGCGCGGCGAGGGTGGCGCGCTCGCGATGCGCGAGCTCGTGCGGGACACGCTCCCCGACTACCTGTCGATCGCGTCCTCGGAGACGCTGCGGTCGCGCGAGACCGACGGGGTGCGCACGTCGGTGACGCTGGGGATGCGCTTCTTTGGCGGTGCGGTGGGGGTGGGGATGGCGCGCGCGGTGGACCGGAAGGCGAGCTGGAAGCTGGTGTTCGAATTCGCGCAGATCCTCTGAGGGACGGAAGACGGGGAGACGCGCGGTGCGCCGGCGCGACTTGCTCGATGATGCGCGTGGCGCGAATGTCGTCACTCGTCGCGGCGCGTGCTCCACGCGCATTGCGCTCATCACTTCCACGCCAGGCCTCCCGCTCACGTGCGCATTCTCTCCCGCTTCCGTCTCGCGGTCGCCGCGCTTTTCCTGCTCGCCGCTGTGCCCCGAGTGGCGCATGCCACCTGGTCGGTCATCGCGGTCGATCGCGCCACGGGACGCATGGTCGTCTCGTCGGCGACGTGCGTGGCCCAGGCGGGCTTTGCGCGCTTTCCGGCCAAGGGGTTGATGGATGTGCAGGCGATCATCGCCCCGGGCTTTGGCGTCGCGGCGGCGCAGGCCGGGGTCGATCGCACGCGCGCCAACCAGGCGCTGATCTTCGGCCAGCTCAAGCAGGGGACGCATCCGTCGGCGATCCTGGCCATGCTCGTCACCGATACGCTCATCCAGACGCGCCAGTTCGGGATCGTCGACCTGCAGGGGCGCTTCAGTGGCTTCTCCGGGGCCAAGAACGGCGTCGCATCCAACAGCGTGCAGGGGCAGGTCCCGGGGACGCAGGTCTACTACTCCATCCAGGGGAACATCCTCGCCTCGTACGCCGTGGTGCAGAACGCGGTGGCGGCGTTCGAGCGCGAGAACGGGACGCTCGAGGATCGCGTGATGGCGGCGATGGAGGCGGCCGATGCGGCCGGGGGTGACAAGCGGTGCAGCTGCGCGACGCAGCCGGTGCCGAAGACGGTCGCGGCGTGCACCGCCCGCACAGCGCACGTGGCCTACCTCGTCTCGGCCGATTCGACGTCGACCAACGGGGCGTCGTACAATGACGGGAGCTACCGCATGTACCTCGACGTCACCGACGAGAACACGACGCCAGAGGAAAACCCGAATCCGGTGAAGACGTTGCGTCTGCGATACGACGCGTGGAAGCGTTCGGCGCGGTAGAGACGGGCGACGGATCGGCAGGCGGGACGACGCGTCGCGGCGAGGGCGCACCGTCCTCGCTCGTGTCGCGGATTCCGTCCGCATCGCTCATCCGCCTGAGGCGACGGCCTCCAGCGCTTCCCAGCGGGCCATCGCGGCGGCGGTCTCCTGCTCGATGGCGTCGAGTCGGGCGGTCGTGGCACTCACCGCGGGGCCGTCGCGCAGGAAGGCGGGATCCGAGAGCCGAGCGTATAACGCGTCCTTCTCCTGCTCCAGGGCGTCAATGCGCTCCGGCAGGGCCTCGAGTTCCTTCTGCTCCTTGAAGGAGAGCTTGCGCGGCTTGTCGGCGCGGCGGTTTGTGGCTGACGGAGCAACCGTGGGCGGTACGCCGGCTCTTGGCGCGGGCGTTGTCACGGGGGCCGGGCGCTGGCGCACCCAGTCGCTGTAGCCGCCGGCGTACTCGCCCACCCGTCCCTTCCCCTCCATCACCAGCGTGCTGGTGACGACGTGATCGAGGAAGTCGCGGTCGTGACTCACCACCAGCAGCGTCCCACTGAACTCGATCAGCAGGTCCTCGAGCAGGTCGAGCGTCTCGATGTCGAGATCGTTCGTCGGCTCGTCGAGGGCGAGGACGTTGAACGACCGCGTGAAGAGGCGCGCCAGCAGCAAGCGGTTGCGCTCCCCGCCCGACAAGGCGCGTACCGGGGTGCGGGCCCGATCGGGGGGAAAGAGGAAGTCCTGCAGGTAGCCGTGCACGTGCTGGCGCCCTGTCGTCAGCTGCACCCACTCGGCGCCGTCGGCGATGGAGTCGAAGACCGAGCGCTCCGGATCGAGCGTGTCGCGGAGCTGGTCGAAGTAGGCGACTTCGAGCCCGGTGCCGTGACGGACGGTCCCGCTGGCCGGCGGAAGTTCGCCTAACAAGAGGCGGAGCAGCGTCGTCTTCCCCGACCCGTTGGGGCCGATGAGCCCCACCCGGTCGCCGCGCATGATCGTCGTCGAGAGGTCGCGCACGATCGGCCGTTCGCCGTGGGCAAAGGAGACATCGCGCGCCTCGATCACCAGGCGTCCCGACCGCTCGGCCTCCTGCGCCGCCAGCCGCACCGTCCCCACCCGCTCGCGCCGCGCCTGGCGGTCGCGACGCATCGCCTCCAGCGCACGGACCCGCCCCTCGTTGCGGGTCCGCCGGGCGCGGATACCGGTGCGAATCCACTTCTCCTCGATGGCCAGCTTGCGGTCGAACTCGTCCCACGCCTTCTGCTCGGAGTCGAGCGCGGCGTCCTTCCGCTGGAGATACGTGTCGTAGTCCGTCCCCCAATCGACGAGCTTCCCGCGGTCCAGCTCGAGGATGCGCGTCGCCAGCCGCCGCAGGAAGGCGCGGTCGTGGGTGACGAAGAGAAGGGTGATCCCCTGCTCGATGAGATAGCCCTCCATCCACTCGATCGCGTCGATGTCGAGGTGGTTGGTGGGTTCGTCGAGCAGGAGGACGTCGGGCTGCCTGACCAGGGCGCGGGCGAGCAGCGTCTGGCGCTTGCGCCCACCGCTCGCCTTCTCGAACTGCGCATCGGCCTCGAGCCCCAGGTGTTCGAGCACCGTCTCGACGCGCGTGTGCAGGCGCCAGCCGTTGGCGGAGTCGACGGCGTGATGCAGGCGGTCGAGCGTCTTGAGGTTGGCCTCCGAGGCGTCGACGCCAACCGTGAGCGACGCCTCGTGATACCGCGCGAGCAGTCGCCCGTCCTCACCCAACCCCTCGGCCACCACATCGTAGATCGTCCCGTGCACACCGTCGGGGATGTCCTGCTCCAGGCGGGCAACGGTCACCCCGCCCTGCCGCACGATCTCTCCTGTGTCGGGCAGCATCGTGCCATCGAGCAGCTTCATCAGCGTGCTCTTCCCCGCCCCGTTGCGCCCCACGAGCGAGACGCGCTCGCCGCGCTCGATGGAGAACGAGGCACCGTCGAGCACGGGGGGACCGCCGAAGGCGATGGAGACCGACTGAATGGAGAGGAGCGACACGCGTTGTGAGACGACGAGAAGACGGGGACACGCGAGCCTGGCGAACCCCCGGTGAGCGGCTGGGTCCGGCCACGGGCCACGACGACGCGTGGAAGCTAGCCAGTCGGCGGTTGCCGGCGGTGGCGGGGGTTGGTTGCTTTCATCGGCGGCGCCGCTCGACGCCTGCTGCCGACCCCGAACACCTTCGACTCGTGACTGCCTCCGCCTCCACACCCGGGAGCTCGACTGTTCCGCGGCTGACCACCCGCGCGCTCGACACCGATCCGTTCTATGCGGTCGCGATCTATGGCGAGGCTGTGGAAATGATGCGCGCCGGGCGCGAGGTGCAGCTCATGTGCGTCGGGGAGCCCGACTTCCCCACCCCGGAGCGGGTCGTGACCGCCGCGGTCGACGCGCTGCGCCGCGGCGAGACGCGCTACACGATCCCCGCCGGGATTCCCGAACTCCGCGCGGCGATCTCGCGCCACTACACCACGCGCTACGGCGTCAGCGTCCCGGCCGAGCGGATCCTGGTGACGGCGGGTGGGTCGGCGGCGCTGACGTTGGCGTTCGGGGTGCTCGCCAATCCGGGTGACGAGTTCCTGATGGCCGATCCCGGGTATCCGTCGAACCGGGCGCTCCTCACCTTTTGCGGGGCCAAGGCACGCCACATCCCGGTGGGGGCGGCGGAGCGCTTTCAGCTGACGGCGGAGCTGGTCGATCGCCATTGGACGCCGAACACGCGTGGCGTGATGGCAGCCTCGCCGGCCAACCCCACCGGGACGACGATCCCCGACGAGGAACTGCGCGCGATCCACGCCGTCGTCCGGGCGCGCGGCGCGACGCTCATCGTCGACGAGATCTACCACGGGCTCACCTACGACCACCATCCACAAACCGCGGCCGCGTTAGGCGACGACGTCTTCGTGGTCAACTCGTTCTCCAAGTACTACAGCATGACGGGGTGGCGCCTGGGGTGGATGGTGATCCCGGAGCCGTACTTCGATGCAACCGCACGCATGGCCCAGCACATGTACATCGCCGCCGCGGCGCCGTCGCAGTGGGCGGGGGTGGCGGCGATGGAGCCGGAGAGCACGGTCATCTACGAACAGCAGCGCGAGGAGCTGCACCGGCGCCGCGACTTCGTGGTGCCGGCCCTCGATGCGATGGGCATCGCCGTCCCCTGCAAGCCGGACGGGGCCTTCTACGTCTACGCGGACTGCAGCGGCGTCACGCACGACTCGTGGGCGTTCGCGCGCGGGCTGCTGCAGCAGACGGGGGTGGCGGTCACGCCAGGGAAGGACTTTGGCGAGTATCGCGCCAACGACTTCGTGCGCATCGCGTACACGGCCCCGATTCCGCGGATGGAAGTGGCGCTGGGTAGGGTCGACGACTTCCTGAAGACGCTTCGGCGCTGAGCGAGGGCCGACGTTCGGTCGCTCCACCGCGCGACCCGGATGGCTAGAACTCGCCGATGAAGCCGATCTCGGGCGTGAGGTGCTCCCCGAACCGCTCGACCACGGCCTGCTGCGCGTGGGCGATGAGCGCGCGCACGTCGGCCGCTGTCGCGCCCCCGAGGTTCACCATGATGTTGGCGTGGATGTGCGAGATCTGTGCGCCGCCGATGCGGAACCCCTTGAGCCCGCACTGATCCACCAGGCGTCCCGCTCCCACCCCCTCGATCTTCTGGAAGATCGAACCGGCGCTGGGATGGATGTCGAGCCACGGGTGCCGCGCCCCGCGCCAACTCAGATTTTCCTGCAGGATGCGGTGCATCACGAACGGGTCGCCCGGCGTTAGGCGGAACGTGACCGCGAGCGCGACGTCGGTGGTGTGGTGCAGGCGCGAGGTGTCGTAGCCGAACTGCATGGCGGTTTGGTCGACGGTCACGCGCTCCCCGGCCGCGGTGAGCAGCTCCACCGCCTCGACCACTTCGGCGATGAACATGGTGCGCGCGCGTTCCGGCGCGGGCGACAGGAAGTGGAGGTTCTGCCAGACGGCGCCGCCCACGGTGCTGGGGATCCCGATATAGTGCTCGAGTCCCGAGAGTCCGCGGTCGATGGTGGCGAAGATCAGGTCCCGGATGGTCGCCCCGCTCTCGGCGCGCAGCCCGGTGTCGTCGACGAAGCGGTGCCCGCGCGCGGCGTTGCGAATCACGACGCCGCGAAAGCCCTTGTCGCCGACCAGGATGTTGGCGCCCAGCCCCAGCACGAAGTGCTTCGTCCCCGTCGCTCGCGCCAGGCGCACCGCCTCTGCCAGATCGTCGGCCGAGGTGGCATCGTACAGCACGTCGGCCGGACCGCCGATCTTGAACGTGGTGTATGGAGCAAGCGGCTCGTTGGCGCGCAGGCGTTCGGCCGCAAGTGTCCCGCGCGCGGCGTCCATGAACGCAGCGACGGTGGCAGGCGTTTGAGTCATAGTGCCTCGAAAGAAAGCCGCACGAGGAGATCCTCGCCAGCGGAACCGCAGGTCTCAGGAGTCTCATGCCTCGTCTTCTCGTCTTCCCGTCTTCGTTCACCCGGGCACTGGTCTGGGCCCTGATCGCCACGTCCTCGCTCGCGCCAGAGGCGCGAGGACAGCGCGCGAACCTGGAGAAGTTCATCCACCAGAAGGTGCTGGCCAACGGCATGCAGCTCATCGTGGCCGAGAACCACAGCGTCCCGCTGGCCACGGTGGAGATCAACGTGCGCAACGGCTCGTTCACGCAGCCGCCGGGCTACGAAGGGCTGGCGCACATGTACGAGCACATGTTCTTCAAGGCCAACGCGCAGTTGCCGCAGCCGGACGAGTTCATCGAACGCGCGTCGGCGCTGGGGGCGGTGTTCAACGGGACCACGCAGGAAGAGCGCGTCAACTATTACATGACGCTCCCCAAGGACTCGCTGGAGGGGGCGATGCGCATCATCGCGGCCGCGTTGCGGGAGCCCAAGTTCCTGCGCGAGGAGCTGGAGCGCGAACGGCAGGTGGTGCTGGGCGAGTACGACCGCAACGAGGCGTCGCCCTTCTTCGCGCTGCAGGAAGCGATCGGCAAGCGCGTCTATCCGGGACAGTGGAGCCGCAAGAACATCATCGGCGAGCGCACGGTGCTGCAGACGGTTGGTCCCGAGAAGATGCGCGAGATCCAGAAGAAGTACTACGTCCCCAACAACTCGGCGCTGCTGGTGGCCGGCGACGTCGATCCGCAACGCGTCTTTCAGCTGGCGGAGGCGGTCTTCGGTGACTGGAAGCGGGGCGACGATCCCTTCGTGAAGGACCCGATCCCGCCGATCCCCGCCCTCACGGCCAATGAAGCCGTGATCGTGGAGCAACCGGTGAACGCGGTGACGGTGATGATGGAGTGGCAGGGGCCGAGCGTGCGGCAGGATCCGACAGCGACGTATGCGGCGGACGTCTTCTCCGATGCGCTCAACCAGGCGGTGTCGGTGATGCAGCAGCGCCTGGTCGACACGGGGCTCTTCCAGTCGATCGGCGTGAACTACTACACGCTGGACCAGAAGGGGCCGATCTCGATCGTGGGACAGACGACGCCGGAGCGGCTGAAGGAGGCGGTGGTGGCGCTCGACCGCGAGATCGCCCGGTTCGCCGATCCGGGCTACATCACGCAGGAGCAGCTCGTGAACGTGAAGGCCGAGCGCGCGGTGAGCACGGCGTACGGCGAGGACCGTGCGAGCGGCTTCGCCCACACGTTAGGCTTCTGGTGGGCCGTCTCGGGGATCGACTACTACATGGGGTACATCGACGGCATGGCGAAGCAGTCGCTGGGTGACCTGCAGGCGTACGCACGCAAGTACATCGTCGGCAAGCCGCGCGTCGTCGGGGTGCTGATCGACCCGGATGCGCGGAAGCGCATCGGGCTCAAGGAGAGCGACCTGCTGCCGAAGGTGGTGCAATGATGCGGAAGACGGGAAGACGGGAAGACGGGAAGACGCGTGTGGGCGGCGTGTGGCGCGGAGGGTGGCGCGCGGTTGCTGGGCTCACGTCCCTGCTCTCTTTTCCGTTGATCGCTGATGCGATCGCACCGCGAGCGCTCCGTGCGCAGGCGCCGCCGCGGATTGCGGCTGTCGGGAGCGCGACGGCGGATACGGGGACGGTGACGTACGAGACCGGCGGGATCCGGGTGATCCAGCGGCAGATCGCGGGCGACATCGCGGTGGCCAACCTGTACCTGCTGGGCGGGGTGCGGCAGGTCACGTGGGCCAATGCGGGGATCGAGCCCTTCTTTCTCGAGGCCACGGAGCGCGGCACACGCGCCTACTCGAAGGACCGGCTTCGGCGCGCCATGTCGCGCCTGGGGACGGGGATCATCACCGACGCCGATCCCGACTGGTCGGTCTTCGGGATCCGGGCGACGCGCGCCACGTTCGATAGCACGTGGGCCATCTTCGCCTCGCGCCTCATGCAGCCGACGCTCGATTCGGCCGAGGTGGAACTCGTCAGGCAGCAATTCCTGCTCGGCGTGAGCCAGCGGCAGGACTCGCCCGACGCCCTGCTCGAGTACCTCGCCGACTCGGTGACGTTCGATGGGCACCCGTACGCCATCCCGACCACAGGGACCGAAGCCTCACTCTCGCGGATCAGCGTGGCCGACCTGCGCGCGTTCCAGCGGGAGCAGGTGGTGAAGTCGCGCATGCTCCTGGTGGTGGCGGGTGACATCCCGCGGGCGCGCATCGAGCGACTCGTGGGGCTGACGCTGGCCAGGCTCCCGGTCGGCAGCTACAAGTGGACGCTGCCTGACACGCTGCCGCGCACCAAGGCGACGTCGTTCGCGGTCGACCGGCAGCTCCCCACCAACTACATCATGGGGCGCTACGCCGGCCCCAAGGCGGGGACGAAGGAGTACTACGCGCTGCGCATTACCTCGGCGGTGCTGGCCGGACAGCTCTTTGGGGAGATTCGGTCGCGACGCAACCTCACCTATGCCGTGGATGCCCCGTTCATCGAACGCGCCGTTGCGGCTGGCGGGTTCTACGTCACCACGGTGCAGCCCGAACTCACCGTCGACATCATGCGCCAGCAGCTGGCGGCGGTGCGCACGGGGATGATCAACGAGGAGGGGTTGGGGCGGTTGATCCAGCAGTTCCTGACGCAGTTCTACCTCGACAACGAGACCAACGCCAACCAGGCCGACTTCCTCGCGCGGTCGTTCCTGTTCGAGGGAGACATTCGGGCGGTGGCAAAGTTCGAGGAGCAATTGCGCAGCGTGACGCCGCAGGACATCCAGCGGGCCGCGCAGCGCTACATGCGGGATGTGCGGTGGGTCTACATCGGCGACGCGAAGCGCGCGCCGGCGAAGTCATTTGAAAGATTCTGAAGACGGGAAGACGAGAAGACGAGAAGACGGGAAGACGGGAAGACGAGTGACCGCAATAACACAGCGCCTGACGAGAACGGTTCGTCAGGCGCTGTGTCATCCCGTCTTCCCGTCTTCCCCTCATCCGTCCCTAGTTGCCCGGCTTCGTGATCTCGACGTCGAGCGTGATCTTCACGTCCTGCGCCACGACGAAGCCACCGGTCTCGAGCGCGGCATTCCAGTTCAGGCCGTAGTCGAGGCGGTTGATCTTCCCCGAGGCGCTGAAGCCGGCGCGGTCGAGCCCCCACGGATCACGCAGCGAGCCATGCGACTCGGCGGCCAGGGTGATCTCCTTGGTGGTGCCGCGGATGGTCAGGTCGCCGACGATGGTGAACTCGTTGCCGTCGGTCGGGGTGATCTTCTTGCTGACGAAGGTGATCGTCGGGTGGCCGGCGGCGTCGAAGAAGTCGGGCGACCTGAGGTGGTTGTCGCGGTCGGCGGTCTTCGTGTCGATCGAGGCGGCGGCGATCTCGACGTTGATCTTGGCAGTGGCCAGATTGGCGCCGTCGAACTCGACGGTTCCCTTCACGTCGGTGAAGGTCCCCTTGGCGGTCGCGACCATCATGTGACGGACAGCGAAGCCGACGTGCGTGTGGGACGCGTCGATCGTCCAGGTCTCGAGCGTGGTGGTGGTGGTGGGAGCGGTCATTGGGTCATGCCTCAGCGCTGGTGGGGTAGGTAGGGGGTGCTAGCTTCAAATCCTGCAGCCGCCTGGGTCTTTTGAGGGATTGCAATCAAGACTCAGTAGCTTACTTTCTGTGAGTAACAGTAAGGGCAGGCAATTCGCCTGTCAAGTAACTACTTATTTGTAAGCGAGGGGCTATGTCGGATCACGCGCCGATCGCCCTCTGCCCGCGGTTCCATCGGGCGGTCGAGCTTATCGGCAAGCGGTGGACGGGGGCGATCCTTCGGATCCTCCAGAGCGGTCGCACGCGGTTCAACGCGATCGCGGCCTCCATCCCCGACATGAGCGACCGGATGCTCTCCGAGCGCCTGCGAGAGCTCGAGCATGAGGGAATCGTCGAGCGATTCGTGGTCCCCGAGACGCCAGTGCGGGTCGAGTACGAACTCACCGCGAAGGGGCGCGCGCTCGACGAGGCGTTCTGCGCCATCGCCCGTTGGGCGGAGCAGTACGTCGAACCGACAGCGGAGGCGACCACCGCGCACAGCGCGACCGGCTAACGACACAGCCAGCGACAAGCGCGCCCGCCGCAGACCAGTCAGGTCGCGGCGGGCGCGCAGCGTTTAAGGCCCAAAGCAGGTGAAGTTGGGAGCGCGGCTACCTCACGCGCGGCGATACCTGGTAGTTCATCGTCATGCCCGAGACGCGGCCGTCTGCGGCGACGATGAAGCTCCACGCTTCGGCCAGCTTTCCGTCTGGGCGCACGCGACGAAAGACGTGCTCACCAACCTTGCGCAGCTTGGTCATTCCGCGGACGGGATTGTCGCTCGGCAGCGCCACGGCGACGAGCGCCCCTTCCCAGGCCATGATCTCGGTTTCACCGCGCCAGGCGTTGGCGTAGGTCCCGAGGTAGCGCTCGAGCGAGGGATCGAGTGCCGTGAGCTTCCCGGTCGAGTCGCTGGAGGCTGCCTTCACCGCAGGGGCGATGATGTCGTAGATCCCGCGCGCCAGGGCGCCTGCGTTGACGTCCATCCCGTTCGACATGGCGACTGCCGCGATCTTCTCGTCCGGTTGCATGGACAGCTGCGTCTGGAAGCCCGGGCAGCTCCCCCCGTGGCCGACGAAGGTCTTGTTGTCCGGCGTGCTGCGCGTGACCGAGAAGCCGAGTCCCCAGGTGGTTTCCCACGACGGGTCGACGAAGTGCACGCGTTGCATCTCGCGGAGCGTGTTGGCATCCAGCACCTCGGACCCTCCCTGGCCCAGCAGGCGGAAGTTCCACGAGGCGAAGCGTGCGAGGTCGAGCGCGCTCGAGGCGTAGCCGGCGGCCGGGGCGATCCCCCGGGACGTGAAGAGCGGCAACAAGGCACGTGTCCCGTCTCGCGTGACAGGGCCGTAACCCGCGGCCATGCGCTTCCCCTTCTCCTCGACCGGAATCTCGGGGTACGTGCTCGTCATGCCTAACGGCGTGAGCACGTTGGTGCGCACGTAATCGGCGTACGGCACCTTGCTCGACGCGCTGACGATCTCACCGGCCAGGGTGAGGCCGAGGTTCGAGTACTGGAAGAAGGTCTCGCTGGGGTACAGCGTCTCCTCGCTCGACAGCGCGTCGATGATCTGCTGCCGCGTGGGAAACTCGAAGCTGGGGGCCGACCAGTACGGGAAAGCGGCCTCGCGCGGAAGCCCTGAGGCGTGGGTGAGGAGCCCCTCGACGGTGATGGCCCCCGAAGCAGGGTGCGTGCGCTTGATGTTGAACCAGGGCAGGTGCTTCTCAACAGGATCGTCGAGCCGCACCAGCCCACGGTCGCGCAGCTGCATGACGCTGATCGAGGTGAAGAGCTTGGAGATGGAGCAGATGCTGTAGAGCGTCGCGGGAGACGCCGGGATCTTGCGCTCGATGTCGGCCATCCCCGACGCCCCCTGCCAGACAATCTCCTGGTCGTGAACCGCGGCGCCCGCGAGCCCGGGGATGCGCTGATAGGCGCGCTGCGCATCGAGCCACTTGTCGAGCAGCGCGGTCGCCTCCTTCACACGCGGGTGTGCGGCCAACGTTCGCGACATGGGCTGCGGCGGAGTCTGCGCGCGCGCCGCTGCGGCGGTGAGCGACAGTGCGGCGCCGAGCACGGCGACCGCACCGGCCACCTGCCGCGAGCGGGCGGTCGCGCCCGTGGTCTCCACGGTCCTCGATGTGGAAGACGCTCGTAGGCGAAAGGGCATGTCAGAACTCGCGCATGGTGGGGGAGAGGGAGCATCAACAGCGGAAAAACACGCGGCGTCGCGCTCCACTGGAGACGCGACGCCGAGAACGTAGCGAACGGGGCCCGAAGAGCCAGAGCAACGCGGCGCGTGTCGCTTACGCGCCTGCCTCGACGGGCACCGAGACGGCCGCCGGGGCCACACCGAACGCCAGGCGCGTCGCAGCCTCGCGGCGCAGGAGCCAGACGGTAAAGACGCAATGCGCCGTGGCCGCCGCGACCGAGACGTACCACAGGTGCCACAAGGCGAACCCAGGCTGGCGCGCGAACCAGAGCGCCGGGACGACGAAGGAGACCAGCCGCACCGCGCTGCTGATGACCGTCGGGACGGTGTTGCCCATCGCCTGGAACATGCCGGAACAGGTGAAAACGATGCCCGCTGCCACGAAGTTGAGCGAGATGATGCGGAGGAACTCCGCCCCCGTCGACACCACGACGGCGTCGGGGGAGAACCAGTGCACCAGCCACTCAGGGCGCCACCGGCAGACGATGGTGAGCAGCAGCATGATCGCGCTGCTCAGCTTGACCGATTCCACGAACGTGCGACGTGCGCGTTCGGGGTGTCCTGCCGCGAAGTTCTGTCCGGCAATGGGGGCGGCCGCGAAAGCGACCGCCATGCCCGGCAGGAGCACCGCCTGCAAGACCCGCGATCCGACGCCGTAGCCGGCCTGCGACGCCGCACCGAAGTCGCGGATGATCCAGTAGTTCACGGCCATCGACAGGAACATCAGGAAGAACTCGGCCCCAGCCGGAACGCCGATGCGAAGCAGGCGTCCCCACACCTCGAGGCGCGGGCGCAGCAACGTTCGGTTGAACGCGACCGACTTCTCCACCCGGCGAAAGTACGTGAAGAGGAGGGCGACCCCCACCACGACCGAGATGGTGCTCGCGAGTCCGGCACCCACCACGCCTAACGGGTGCCCCGTCCCCCATCCGGCAATGAGGACAGGGGCGAGCGCCGCGTTGAGCACGACGGTGAGCATCTGGACGACCATCATCGGCTTGGCGATCCCGCTTCCGCGCAACGCCGAGCCCATCGAGACCAGGGCGAACTGCATGGCGAGGGCAGGGAGGAAACCGAACAGGTACGCGGTGCCGTTGCGCACCGTCTCGGCGTCGGCACTGACCGTGCGCAGGTAAGCGCCCGACAAGGGAAAGCCCAGGCCGAGCGTGAGGGCGGCGGCAAGTGCCGCGAGCAGCACGCTCTGGTTGAAGACGAGGTTCGCGTCGGCGCGATCCTTCCGGCCGGCGGCGTGCGAGATGAGGACCATCGTCCCGACGCCGAGCACCTGCGTGAGGGCGATGACGATGAACTGGAGGTTGCCGGCAGCTGCAACACCGGCGATCGCGGCGTCGCCCAGTCGCCCGACGAAGTACAGGTCGATGAAGTAGTACGCCGTCTGGAAGACCATGCCGATGGCGACTGGTGCCGCCATTCGTACGATGTGCGCCGGGATGGATCCCTGCGTGAGGTCGCGCATGCAGGGCGAGGACTAGAGAAAGGAGGCGTCGGCGAGATGGCGCGCGTGGTCGCGCAGGTCGCGAGGCCATGGGTCGGAGAGCGCAGCGAAGCGTTCGCGGTCGCCGGCAAAGAGCGCGCGCGTGGCATCCTCGAAATGCGGCTGGTTGCCGAGCACGGCCGACATGAAACGATACGCCGACTCCTGCGCGCGACGAACGCGGTCGCGCGAGACG
The DNA here is from genome assembly GCA_016719105.1 of Gemmatimonadota bacterium. Classification (NCBI taxonomy): domain Bacteria; kingdom Pseudomonadati; phylum Gemmatimonadota; species Gemmatimonadota bacterium. The sequence continues at coordinate 187,897 of JADKAQ010000019.1, forward strand.
CTCTCGCTTCGCGCCTGCTCCACCAGTCGACGGAGTGCCGCGGAGGCGCCTCCCGGTTGGGTGGCCAGCCAGTCCCAGTGGCGCGGCAGCATCGTCACCTCGCGCGCGACCACACCCAGCTTGGGCCGGCCCGGTCCCCGCGGCGACTCGGTCGACTCGTCGGTCGTCTCGGGCGCCGGGGCGAGGGTCGCCGGCGCGGCGCCGACGGCGCGCGGGTCGACGTCGACCGGCTCGCTGGTGACGGCGTCGAAGACGAGGACGGGGCCGCCCACGCCGCGTTCCTGGGCGGCCTGCACCGCGAGGGCGACTTCGGCGAAGTCGCCCTGTGCAATCAGTTGGTCGCCAGCAAAGGCGATGATCGGATTCGGAAGTACCGGGGAGAGCATCGATCGCATCCACAGACAAGGAAGTGCGATGATATTACCCGGATAAATCTCGAAGTCAATATCATCCGGGTTTTATTTTCGGCGAGCGACGCCCAGCCCTCCACTCAATTGCGAACGCGAAGCGTCGACCGTCCGCCGTCCACGCCAAAGATCTGGCCGGTGATCCAGTCGGCCTGATCTGAGAGCAGGAAGTCAGCGAGTGCGGCGACATCGTCGGGAGTGCCTAGCCGCTCCAACGGGTGCGACTTGGCCAACGCCGTCGTCACCTGCTCGCTGCCGAGGAGTCGCTGCGCGAGTGGCGTCGCGGTGAGCGACGGGGCGATGGCGTTCACGCGGATGCCGGGCGCCAGCTCGGCGGCGAGCGAGAGCGCCAGTCCGTTGACGGCGGCCTTGGCCATCCCCATGGAGGCGTGCATGGCAAAGCCCTGCGAGGCGGCCACGCTGGAGAAGAGGACGATCGACGCGCGGCCATCTCCCTTCCTGAGCGCGGCGAGCGCGCCCTGCACGGCGAGTGCGGCGCCGACCGCATTCACCTGGAAGTCGTGGAGAAAGTCATCGTTCGTGAGGCGCGCGAGTGGCCGGAGGTTGATGGTCCCGATGGCGTAGACCAGTCCGTGCAACACCTCGCCGGCCTCTGCCGACGCGCGAGCGGCGAGTGAGGGGTCGGTGACATCGCCAACGGTCCACGTGGCGCCCAGCTCGGTGGCGAGCGCCTCGAGCGGTTCCTGGCGACGCCCCACGAGGTGCAGGCGATCCCCACGCGCATGCAGGCGTCGCGCGATGCACGAGCCAATACCGCCAGCGCCGCCGTATATGAGTACAGTGCGAGACAACAAGACCTGCCAGCGAAGGGGAATGCCCACGTGCCTGACGAGGTGGCCGCGTTGACGCGCGGTTGCACCCGCCACACTACACGAGCGGGCGAACGCGTGAGCGCACGCTTCGGTTGCCGGCACGGCTACCACGATCCCGCCAGGACTGCACGGGGACGTCGCGGTGATGTGTGCGAACATGCCGCGCCACGCACGCGACCACGCGTCAGGCGGAACAGCGGTGCCGGTGGACGACGTTCAAGGGGAGCGCGTGCGATGCGTGGCACGCCGTCCGATCCTTTCGCCGTCCGTACCTCGCCGTGCCATTCCAGACTCGCGCCGCGTTCGTCGCGGTGCTTCTGTTCAGCGTCCCCTTGTGGCCCGTGCGCCCCGCTCACGGCCAGGAACCCACGCCCGCCAGCCGTCCCGCCGAGCCGGGGGTCATCTCGGGCCGCGCGTTCGATGCGGTGACTGAAGCGCCGCTCGCCGGGGTGACGATTCGTGTCATCGGGCAGGAGGCGGCCACGCAGTCGGATGACGCCGGGCGCTTCACGCTCGTGAACGTGCGTCCTGGCGTCGTGCAGCTCGAGGCGCGGCGCCTGGGCTACGCGCCGCTCATCAAGGCCGATGTCGCCGTCAGTGCGGGGAAGCCGGTGGTGGTGAGCCTCGCGCTCACGCGCTTGCAGGTGCAGCTGGAGGCGGTCACGGTGCGCCCCAGCGCCTTTCCGTCGCAGCCGCCAGCCGCAACCCCGGTCTCGAGCACGACACTTTCGTCCGAGGAGCTGCGCCGCACGCCCGGGGCGTCGGAGGACGTGCTGCAAGCGCTGTCGATCGCCCCGGGGATCGCCACCACCACCGCCGGGCGCAACGACCTGTTCGTGCGTGGCGGCGCTGCGTACGAGAATCTCTTCGTCGTGGACAACATCGAGGTCCCGAACATCAACCATTTCGGGACCCAGGGAACACCGGGGGGCCGCTCTCCCTCATCAACATCCGGTTCATCGACAACGCGACGCTCTCGGCAGGGGGCTTTGGCGTGCGCTACGGCGACCGCCTGTCGTCGGCGACGGTGCTCACGCTGCGCGAGGGGAACCGTGAGCGCGTCTCGGGCGAGGTGAACCTCGCCGCGTCGCAGTATGGCGCCATCGTCGAGGGGCCACTCGGCAGCACGGCGTCGTTCCTGTTCAACGTGCGGCAGAGCTATCTCGACCTGCTCTTCAAGGCGTTCGGACAGTCGTTCATCCCCCGCTATACCGACGCGGTCTTCAAGGCGACGTGGCGGCCGACCACACGTGACGCCATCTCGTTCCTGACCATCGGGGCCGTCGACCAGGTGTCGTTCACCAACGACGACGCCGATCAGCGCGTGGACAACTCGCGCATCCTGTCCCCCTCGCAGCGGCAGTATTTCTCCGGCCTCACGTGGAAGCGCCTGTTTGGACGTGGCGTGGCGACGACCACGCTGGGACGTACCTACACGCGCTATCGCACGGCGCAATTCGACTCGCTTGCGCCGCCGCAGAAGATCTTCGAGGCCAACACGGGCGAAGGGGAGAATTCGTTGCGCAGCGACGTGACCTGGCAAGTGTCGCCCTCGCTCGGCTTCGATGCGGGGAACATCGCCAAGCTGGCCAGCGTGCTGCGCTACGACGTGACGATCCCGGGCGTCCTGCGGCGCGATGCGGGTGGGAACACGCGCCCGTTACGAGTGGACACGACATTCCGTGCCTTCCGCAATGCGACGTACGTGCAGGGGACGTGGCAGGCGACGCAGGCGTTGCGGCTGTCGGGTGGGCTTCGCGGGGACTACTACGACTTCCTGTCGGAGTCGTTCGTGCTGTCGCCGAGGGCGAGCGCGACGTGGGCCGTTGATGCCGCCACCTCCGTGACGCTGTCGCTCGGCCGCTATCACCAGCCGCCGCCGTTCATCTGGCTCATCGGCGATCCGTCCAACGGTTCGACGCTCTCCCCGCTGCGCGCTGACCAGGCGGTGGTGGGGCTGCAGCGCGTGGTGGGGCGCGAATGGCGCTGGCAGCTCGAGGGGTTCGTGAAGCGCTACACCCAGTACGCGGCCCGCACCTTTCGCCCAAACGCCGTCCTGCAGCCCTCGGGATTCGACGACGTCTTCACCGACATCCCCTTTGGTCTCGAACCGGTCTCGTCGCGCGGTACGGGGCGCGTGTGGGGGCGAGGCGCTCGTGCAGAAGAAGCTCGGCCAGGTGCCGGTGTATGGCGTGGCGAGCGTGAGCTACAACCACACGTGGTTCACGGGGCTCGACGGGTCGTCAACGCGTGGTGCCTTCGACACGCCGATCGTTGCCAACGTCGTCGCCGGATGGCGTCCCAATGCGCGATGGGAGCTGAGCGGACGCATGCGCGCCGCGACCGGCCTTCCGGTCACGCCGTACATCGAGCGCGGCGGGGATGCCGGGACGCTCGACTTCACGCGCTACAATGCGGAGCGCCTCCCTCGTTCTTCTCGGTGGATGCGCGCGTTGACCGACGCTGGCGCGTGGGGCGCACGCAGCTCGTGACCTTCATGGACATCCAGAACGTGAACGCGCGCGAGAACGTGACCGGGCTCCAGTGGGACCCGCGCGAGCAGCGCGTGGACCGCTCGGTGGGACTCAAGGTGCTGCCGACGATCGGGGTGAACTGGGAGTTCTAGCGGGCGCTTGGGCGAACGCTCCCGCGGAAGCTCCATCCGAAGTCCCAGCTTCCGATCGTTGGTCCCATCCAGCACGTGTGCCTCGTCGGATGGGCACGCGGTGTCGGGCGAACGCGCGTTTCAGAACGGCGGGGGGAGGCGCACCGCGACGGGGGTCCCCGCCGCCGGCGTGAACGTCCCGTCGCCTCGTTGACCCAGGCCCCCGGCGCCCCAGCACCACACCTGTCCCAGGGTATTCCGCGCGCACGCCACGCCGCCGGGTCCAGAGGCCAGTGACACCGAGACCTGGGCGAAGGTATGTCCCCGCTTACGGCAACAGGGGTCGCGACGGCAGGGGTCACGCTGCCGTCGCCCAGGGAGTCCTCCATCGCCGCGTCCCCAGCAGAGCGCCGTGCCGGTGGTGGTGATACCGCACGTGGTCTGGCTGCCCGCACTGATCGAGGCGAACGTGGCGTTGCCGCTGACGGGAGCAGGGTTGTATCGTCGCACCGCCGACCGTCCCGTCACCGGTCTGCCCGGCATCGCGCTCGCCCCAGCACAGCGCCTGCCCGCTGGTGGTCACGCCGCAGGTGTGCGTCCGACCGGCGTCGATCGACACGAAGACGTGACCGCCGGGGACGGGGAACGGTGTCGAGCGCACGGCACCGATGGTGGCCGGATCGTCCCCGAAGCTCGCCTCGGCCGTTGCCGCCCCAGCAGTACGCGGCCCCCGTCGCCGTCAGCGCGCAGGTGTGGCTGTCGCCAGCCGCCAGCTGCACGAAGCGCAGCCCCCGTCCGCCACGCGCTGCGGGAGGATCACCGGTGAGCCGACCGCGCCGATTCCCGTCTGCCCCTCCAGGTTCCAACCCCAGCACCAGGCCTCGCCAGCGCTGGTCAGGGCACAGGTATGGTATCCGCCAGCGGCAATCGCCACGAACGACACCCCGCCGCTGGCGGGGGTCGTGGGGGTGGCCGCGGCGCCACCGAGTGTCCCGATGCCTAACGCGGCAAAGGCGTTCAGGCCCCAGCAATAGGCCACCCCGCCTGGGCCGACGGCACAGGTGTGGGAGTAGCCACTGGTGAGCGAGGTGAGCGGGAACGGCGCGACGACGGCCACCGGGAGGGCGGACGGTGCCGAGACGCTCCCGGTCCCCAGCGTCCCCTGGTCGTTGCTCCCCCAGCAGAGCGTGCGACCGTCCTGGGTGGCGGCGCACACTTGCAACGGGGCCGGCGCCACCTCCGTGACCGCGGTGCACGAGACCGGGAGGGAGGTGGTGGCACTCCGCCGCTCGGCACGTTGACGGTGATCGCGGGCGAGGCGCATTCGCCGGGGAGCTGTGACACGGCCAGCGTGTGGGTGCCAGCGGCGAGCGTCAGCGTGTAGTCGCCATTCGACGCGGTCGTGGTCGATACCCCGGATGCGGAGCTGACGGCGACTCCACCGAACGGGCCGCGCGGCGCGGCGCCCACCGTCCCAATCACCTGTCCCGGTACGGGGGTAGGGGGAGGCGACGGTCCAGCCGGAATACCACGGAATGTTGTTGCGCGCCGAGGTGGCGACGGCCACGCTCCCCGCAAACGGCGCGGATGCGAGGAAGAACCCGTCGTTCGGTGGGGACGCCAAGGGCATGGAGGCCGCCGCGCTCCCTGTCAGCGGGCGCAGGTCCGGAAGCGAGAGGTCGATCGCCGGTTGAAGGGCTGCAACGAGGGTCGGGTCCGAGACAATCGCCGACTGGTTGGCAGGATCGGCGAGCCACTGAGCTTCGGCGTCGGGCGAGGCGTAGCCACCGCAGGCGGCGTCGGCGTCAGGGCTGCCGACGCTCCCGGCACCGGCGACGAGCACGTTGCGAAGCGTCGGGGGCGGGCCGTCGTTCGTCACGCAGGTCAGCTCGTCGCGCAGGTCGAATCCCACGTGCGGCGCGTACAGGAGCACGTTGCGCAGCGACCCGGACGTCCCCTCGGCGAGCACGATGGCGGCGGGCGAGCTGCCATGATGCGGGTTGGCCAGTGTTGAAGGGGCGACCACCGTCACGTTGTACAACGTGGGGTTGGAGCGGGGGCTGCCGAGCTGCGCTGGACTTCCTTCCGCGGGGGCGTTGCTGCCGCGCAGCCCGCCGCGCTGTCCCTGGGCATCCTGCTGGATTGTGAGGAACTGCCCGCGGCCGGTCCATCCCCAAACCACGCCATGCCGAACCCCTGGTTGGCGGTGAGGAAGAGGCGGCGCACGTCGACCGTTCCACCGTGGACGGTAGGCCCGGTTCCGCGGCTGCGATTGACCTGCACGTAGTCGACCAGCGTGGGCGCCGACGCCGAGCAGCTGCAACCCATCACGCGCGTACTCAATGCGAGCGAAACGCAGTACGCCGCTGGAATCGGCGTCGTCGCATCCGCCAAAGGATCGCTGACCGATCGAGGCCTCCAGGCATCCGGCGCCCCCGACTCCTCGGGCGGCGGGACTGGTCGGGAGTCCGTGGTTGATCGTGGCGTTGCCGGCGAGCGTCACACCGCCCCAGCACCCTTCGTATCGGGGGACGCTCGTGCAGGTGAGTTCGATCGGTTCTGTCAGGGTGCCGTCCGCGACGAGTCGTCCATCGCGTTCCACGGAGAGGTAGCTCCCCGGTCGCCCTTCCACCCGCGTCCCGGGCTCAAGGACCAGCGTGCCGCCAGCCGCAACGATGACCGGCGCGCGCAACTCGTGAATCGCGGAGGCCGACCACCGTTCGGTGTCGCGCACGACATGCCGTGCACCCGTGGCGCCGATGACGCGCCGCGCCACCACCGTGTCGGCGCCGCGGGGTGCGGGCCCGTTCGCGCACACCGTCGCGCACACTCGCGCGGTCGTCATCGCCTCGCACGGGCTGCCGCGTGGCGGTCGCGATTGGCCGCGTTACGCGCGAGACAACCGTCGCGCCGTCGAGCGGCAATACCGCGGTCACCACGGCCAGCAGCACGAGTGGAAGCACGCATCGGATGCTGCGCGCATTCCGCGGCGTGAGGGATACGATCGACATGGTCAGGCGCTCCAGACGGGACGCGTGCACTCTGCGGGAAGTGTGTCGCCAGCGATACCCGCTGCGTCGTCGCGCGCACGCACCGCGTGCGTCACCGCGGCGTCACGGTTGCCGGCCAGCGACCAACGCGCGATGCGCGCCGCGGCCAGTTCCCGCGGCCACCCGGTCGAAGGCAGCGGTCGGCGCATCGGTGTGTCACGCCGAGTGTGATCGCACGGTGTCGGCTGCATCACGGTTCGGTATCTGCAACTCCCTACTAGGTCACTCTGCTCACCTCGCGCGGCAACACTCGTGCATCGCGGCCCTCCGCGCTCTGGTCCTCGTGACCTAACGAGCGTCACATTGCGCCTCCCGCCCCGCGCCTGTCGGATGGGGTGACTTCCCTCTCGGAGTGCCTTCATGAGTTGGTTCGTGCGCCGTGCGTTGGTGAGCTCCGCGTGCCTGGCGACGCTGTCGCTGGGAGCGTGCGGCGACGACGTCAGTGTGGTCGCTCCGCCGCCGGAGCCGGCCATCACGTCGGTGGTCGTGTCGCCAGGCGGCGCCGCCATTCGGGTCGGCGAGACCCTCGTCATGGTGGCCTTCGTGAACGCCGACTCGGGGGCCGTGCGCACGGTGCGCTGGTCGTCGGCCGATCCGCGCCGGGCGTCGGTGACGGCGAATGGCATCGTGACGGGGATCTCCGAGGGAGTCGCGGTGATCACGGCCACGTCGACGGTGCGCGCCGAGGTGCAGGCGAGCGCCACGATCACCGTCCTCCCCGGACCCACCGTGCGGCAGGTCGCGATCGTCCCGGCCACGCTCAGCCTGCGCGTGGGCGAGACGTCACCGCTCGTGCCGGTGGTCGCAGCCGACTCCGGTGCGGATCGAACCGTCATCTGGAGTTCCGTGGATCCCAGCCGCGTCTCGGTCTCATCCACGGGGGTCATCACGGCGTTGGCCGAGGGAACGGCGGTGATCACGGCGACGTCGCGGGCCCGTCCGGACATCGCGGCATCGGCGGCGGTGACGGTCGTGCCGGCGGCAGGGGTACGATCGGTGGCGGTGCCCCGCAGGGGCTGGAGCTGCTCGTGGGTCAGCAGCAAGCACTGGCCGTCACCGTCGATGCCGATCCAGGTGTGGCGCGCACCGTCACCTACGGTAGCAATGATGCGAGTATTGCCACCGTGTCCGGGGTCGGCGTGGTCACG